>QGUH01000992.1 GCA_003242355.1 Pseudomonadota bacterium | reverse complement strand
GCCCCGGCGCTCAACAGGCAGGCGAGGGCGAACTCGACAGCTGGGCCGCGTCCGAGCGTGTCCTTCAGCAGGTTGGGGTCCGAGAACTGGTAGAGCTTGTTGGCGCTACCGAGGCTCGTCACGCCGATCACGAGCGGTAGGCTCGTGGGCGTGCCGTTGTTTCCGACGCCACCGTCGCGGACGGTGATGGTTTGGCCGGGCGGGTACACCGATCACAACCTCCGGTTACGAGTTGGCCTTCGGCTTCGGGCGCTTCGACGGATCGGGCGTCCCGGCCGGGGCGTGCTTCGAGAGGGCCGCGGCGTGCGGCCAGTAGATGCCCGTCTCGTCGGGCTCGAGCGCGGCTTTGAGCGCAGCGAGGTACGCGGCCCGCGTGATGCGAATGGGCGCGTTCTCGTGGTACTCGTGGGCGCCCCAGCCGTGGAGGCGCGCTGCCGCCGCGTGGGCGAGCGAGTAGGTGAGGCGTTCGCCGGGTCGTCCGCCGCCCATGCGGACCGTTTCGGCGAGCAGCACGGTGTTGCCCGTCGCGAGGGCGTGCTCGTGGGGAGTGCCGAGCGCCGCGTCCTCCGTGGGCTTTTCCTCGACCTTGGGCTCGCGACGAGCTGCGGGCGAGCGCGCCGCGTCCGCGGGCGCACCCGTGCCTTCCGGCGCTTCGCGCCGGCTTTCGTTGCTGGCATCTGCCATCAGAGAACCTGTTCCTCGTTGACGGTCACTTCATCGAGGTCGGCGCCCTCGATCGTGACGACCTTGCGCGTGAGCTCCGTGTCGATCGGGATCTCGATCGCGAGCGTCACGCGAAACATCATGAGTGCGCCGCCCTCGGCGTGTCGCCCTTCGGTCTGGGCGGGGCACTCGTACTCGCGGTCGAACTGCGCTTCGGCTCGCCCGACGCGGTGGCAGGCGAGGATCGTGCGGAACATCAGCTCTCGCGCGCGCTCGACGCTCTTGCCCCAGCACTTGACGAGCATGCGCGGGCGCTGGATGAGCACGGCCGCCGGCACCTCGATGCCGTCCGCCTGCGACGGGCCCATCTCGAGCGAGCCGCCTTCCTCGATCCACGCGATGCGCGGCGGGCGTCCGTGCTCGGCCTCTTCCTTGTTGCCGATCGCGAGCTTGACCGACGTGTCTCCGTCCACACGGAGGAACTCGTCGTGGATCTCGCGGACTAGCCGTTCAACCGGGTCCAAGTTCGGTCTCCAGCACTTCCTGCGCCGTCGCGATGAGCTCGGTGCGCCAGCGCTTCGGCAGACCCCGCGACTTGGTCGGCACCATCAGGCGCTTGGGAGCGCCCTGCACGGAGCTCGCGAAGTAGCGCTGCCTTCCCACTTTCCAAGAGAGAGCGCGCTTGTTTACGGGCACGATGGGCTTCTTCCGCGGTCCAAACACGCCGGTTCCGGACTGGTGATAACCAGCGTACGAAACGGCCGTCGCGACGCGCAGCTCGGAGCGGTTCGCCTTCGCGATGTGCCACGACGAGCGGAGGCGCCCCCGATCGGAGAGCGCGCGCCCTTTGCGGAGCAACGGCGCTTTCCACTTGTCTCCGTAGGGGTCGCGCTCATTCCGGAAGCCGTCGCGGATGAGATCGAGTGTCGTTTCACCGCACTGGCGAGCGACGATGTCGAGTGCCTTGTCCGCGCCCTTCAGCTTCCGAATCTGTCGGTCGAGTTTCTCGAACTCGCCGGTGAGCCGTGCCACCTCACCACCCCCGCCGCGGCGAGCTCGCGACGACCGCGCCACCTTCGTAGGTGTGGGGCGTGCTGTCCACGATGCCGGGCGGACGGAGCCGGCCCTGGGAAACGCGGTAAAGCCACGCGTGCGCTTCCTTGGCGTTCTCCATCGGGACGAGGTCCGCTCCCTCCGGCTGCAAGCCGCCCGCGCAGAGGGCGCGCCACGCGGCGATTGCGGCCCCGCGCTGCCGGACCGAATCACCCACCGAGAGGATCGGGGGCGTATAGGCGCTGGCGAGCGCGTCGAGGATGTCGTCCGAGGCCTTGAGGAGGGCGTCCGCGATCTCGCTCCGCCGCCGGCCCTCGAATGCTTCCCGCCTGATCTCGGCGTAGATGTCGGCCTCTCCGACGAAGAGCTGATGGGCGTACCCGGTGAGCGCGAACGTCGCGGCGTCCGGCGAGCTCGCCCGCACGTACCGCTCGAGCCCGTGGAGCGCGAGGTCGTGCGATCCCGGCGACGTCACGAGCTCGAACTCGTCCACCGTGCGCCAGCCGGTTGAGCCGTCCGGAGAGGTCTCGATGGCAACGGCCAGTCCGTCATTGCCCAACGCCGTGACAACCAGGGTCAATC
>QGUH01000101.1 GCA_003242355.1 Pseudomonadota bacterium | reverse complement strand
CCGGCCCTCGGCGCGCACGAGGGGCAAACGGTGCGCGCCGTCGGCGCCGCCGGCGAGACGGCGACGGCGCTCACTTCGGTTCTCCGCCTCGACGGCGTGCCGCCCCCCGCGGGCATCGTGATGCAGGGAGACACCGTGTTGTTCGCGCGGGAAACGCCGGAGGGGGCTCGCATTCGTCGGGCGCGGATCGCGTGGTGAGCGTCCGGCGCGCCGCGATTGGAAGCGGAATTTTTCACCTGGAACGATAGTTCCGCCCGAGCGGCGCCGGACGGCCCCCGATAGGCCGGCCGGGGCAAGCCTCGGCGCCGCACTGGCCCTTCAGCGACGGCATTTTCGAGCCTTCCGCCGCCTGGCGACGCGGGCAGGCGGAGTTCTGTTCTCGGTGTACGCGCTCCTCGCTCGCTGGTAAGCCTTCACCACGCATGGCGAGGAGCAGCACATGGTAGAAGAGGCTCTCGGTGCCGAGCTCGAGCGCCTCTACGAGCTCGAGGACCTGAAGACCCTGAGCTCGACACTGTTGGGGCTGGACCCCGCCGAAATCGGGGGCGTGGCGGCCAAGGGCTCGTTTGCGCGGGCGCTGGCGCGGCGCTGTGTCGAAATCGACGCCGTCGGGGCGTTGCTCGACGTGCTCCGCGTCTCGCGCCGCAGCCTCTCGCCCGACCTGGTGTCCCGCCTCTCGAACGGCACGTTGGATTTCGCGGACCGCCCCGAACAGGGCGACGAGATTGGAGAAATCCTGGTGGTGCGCGAGCTCGGCACGAGCCCCACCGGAGGGGTGTACCGGGCGCGCCTCGATCAGAGCGACGTGCGGCTGCGCCTGCTTTCGCGGCGCACGGAGCGGCGCACCGAGGCCCAGCGCTACTTCGCGGCCATGCGGCTCGCCGCGCGCATCGAGCACCCAGGGCTGGCCTCGAACGTCGTCGCGGGGCGGCTCGGCCCGGAAGGACGGCTGTTCGGCGTCGCCCACGACTACGTCGAAGGGCGCACGCTGGCCGAGATCATCCAGGAAACGGGCCCGCGCCATTTGAACGACTTGCTCCCGTTGCTCTGGTCGCTGGTCGAGGCGCTCTCGCGCTTGCACGCGGCCGGCCTCTGTCACGGAGCGTTGCACGCCCGAAACGTGCTCGTCGTCGAAGAGTCGGGAAAAAGCCCGCGCGTCGTGCTGCTCGACGTCGGCGCGCACCACTTGCGCTCGGGGTTCTTCGGGCATGCCGGCCCGCGCGTGCCGGAGTGGTTGAAGACGGCGCCTCCGGAGCTGTTGCGCGGCGAAGCGCTCGATGCGCGCAGCGACGTGTACTCGTTCGGAGCGCTCGTTTACGAGCTGATGAGCGGACGCCCCCCGTTCGCGGGGGAGACGCCGATGGACGTCGCGCTCGGGCACCTGTTGAGCGAGGCAGAGCCGCTCAGCTTCGTGGCCGCGGGCAATGGGGCGAGCCCTGCCGTCGAGAGCTTCGTGCGCCTGCTCCTCGACAAGCAGCCGGCGCGCCGCCCGCGCGACGCCACCGAGGCGATGGAAGGGCTGCAACGCTTCTGGCGCGCTTCGACGCGGCCCGGAACGATCGCCGAGGAGGTGATCGATCAGCGCTTCGACGAGCTGATCGAGAGCCCCTGGGACGAGGAGACGGCCGCGGAGCTCGAGGCGTTGGTCGACCTCGGCGTGCCGCCGCTCAAGCTGGCGGACGGTTTTTTCCGCGTGGCGCGCGAGGTGCGCACGCGCAACGCGCCCGGCAGCGAGAAGACGGTGCGCAAGCTCGTGGTGCGCGCGGCGCGCCTGTACGAGAGCGGGGAGCGCCACGAGATGGCCGAGCAGCTCTATCAGGGCCTCATCCGCCTCGACGCGCAGGATCGCGCGGCCACCGAAGCGCTCGATCGGCTGCGCCGCAAGCTCGGAAAGTACGAAGAGCTCGTCGAGTCGTTGCTCGAGCGCACGCAGAACGCCGAGACCGCCGAAGAGCGCGCCGGCTACCTCGAGGAGATGGGCAAGCTCTACGCGGGCGAGCTCGACGACGAGGAGCAGGCCCTGGTCGCCTACGCGCAAGCGCTCTGCGAGGTGCCGAGCAACGAGCGCTACGCCGAGCAGCTCGAACGCCTCGCGGGCTCGCGCTACCAGGCCTGGGAAGAAGTGCTCGTGCATTGCCTCGACGCGATGAAGGGCGACCTTCCGAACGAGGCCAAGGCGCAGCTCGCCTACCGCATGGGGCGCTGGTACGCCGAGCGCATCGGGCGCTCCGACCTGGGGCTTTCGTGGCTCAATCGCGCCGTCGAGCTCGAGCCGGCGCACGATCGGGCGCTCGCCGAGCTCGCCCAGCTCTATCGGCGCGCGCAGCAGTGGGCGGAGCTCACCCAGGTGCTATTGCGGCGCGCGGACGTGGCGCCGCCGCACGTCGCGCGCGATCTGCGCGCCGAGGCAGCCCGCGTGCACGCGACCCGCCTCGAGGACCCGAAGCGCGCGATCGAGCTCTACGAGACCGTGGTTGCGGAAGACCCCGGGCACGCCGCGGCCGTCGAGGGTCTGGTCGAGCTCTTGCGCAAGTCGGGCGATCCGGCGCGCGCGCTCAAGACGCTCGAGGGGCGCGCCGAGGTGCTCTCGGGCGAAGAGCGCCACCTCTTGCTCACCGAAATCGCCGAATCGTACGAGGTCGAGCTCGATCGCTTGGGCGACGCCGAGCGCTTCTATCGGCTCGTGCTCAAGGAGAACCCGACGCAGCTCGATGCGCTGCGCGGCCTCGATCGCATCCTCGCGCGCACGGGGCGCTACGCCGAGCTGGTCGAGGTGCTCGGGCGGGAGCTCGACCTCGCCGTCACCGCACGGCAGAAGATCGGGCTGCGCGAGCGGCTCGCCACGATTTACGCCGACGAGTTCCTCGATCACCAGCGCGCCGCGCAGGAGCTCGAGGCGGTGCTCACGCTCGATCCGGCGCGCGCGTCCGCCGCGGACGAGCTCGCGCGCCACTACCGCGCGCAGGAGCGCTACGCGGATCTCGTTCGCCTGTTCGAAGGGCAGATCAGCGCCGCGACCGACCCCACGGTGAAGGTCGACTTCGGCATTCGCCTCGGGCGCGTGCTCGCCGACGATCTCGGAGACACGGCGCGCGCGATTCAGGCGTACGAGCGCGCGCTCGAGCTTGCGCCGAGCCATCCGGAGGCGCTGCGCGCGCTCGCCACGCTGCGCGCGAAGGTGGGCGACGCCAAGAGCGCGCTCGAAGCGCTCGAGGAGCTCGCCGAGAAGGCGCCCGATGCCCAGGCGCGCGCCGAGCATTACGTCCGGGCGGCCCAGTTGCTCGAATCGCGCGGCGACGTCGCGGGCGCCTTGCACCGCTACAAGCTCGCGGCGGAAGCCTGCCCCACGAACCCGACGATCACGCGCAAGGTGCGCGAGAAGTACCTCGAGCTCGGCAATCCCGCGGCGGCGGTCGAGCTGCTCGAAGAAGAGCTCGAGCGCGCCGAAGGTCCCGTCCAGCGCGCCAAGCTCTCGGGGCAGATCGCGCTGCTCTGCCACCGACGCCTGCACGACGACGAGCGGGCGCGGGCCGCGGCGCACCTGGCGCTCGAGCTCGATCCGACGTGCGCGGAGGCGCTGTGCGTCCAGGGCCGGCTCGCGTACGCCGAGGGGCGGTACGGCGAAGCCGTAAAGCGCCTCGAAGCGTTCATGGGAGCGTCCGCGGCGCTCGATCCCGAAGACGCGGCCGAGACGGCGTTCGTGTACATCGACGCGCTCGTCAAATCGGGGTCGGTCGAGCGCGCGGTCGAAGCGCTCGACGAGCTGTTCGACGTGGTCGCGGCGAACGCGAAGGCGCTCGTGCGCCTCGCGGAGATCGGCGCCGAGCACGCTTCGGCCGAGCGCACGCTGTCGATCTGCGACCTTTTGGTCGAGCGGCACGAGAGCGCCCTCTCCGACAAGGAGCGCGGCACGGTCCATCACCTGCGCGGAGAGGCGCTGTTGACCCTCGGCCGCGTTCACGAAGCGCTCGAGGCGCTCGATCGGTCCGTGAGCGCCGACGGCAAGAACCCCCGCCCCTACCGCACGCTCGCCCGCATCTTCGCGCTGCGCGAGGAGTGGGAGAAGGTCGTGGAGGCGCGCTCGCGCGAGCTCGAGCTCGTCGAGGGCGACGAGCGCGTCAAAGTGCTGATGGAGATCGGCGAGGTGGCCGCGGTGCGCCTCGGCGACGCCGACTACGCCGCGCGGGCGATGCTGCTCGCGCTCGACGAGCGCCCGAACGATCGCAACATCCTGGCCAAGCTGATGCAGGTGTACAGCGCCGAGCAGGATTGGCCGGCGCTGCTCGAGGTGATCGAGCGCCTGGCGGACGTCGTGGACGAGCCCGCGCAGCGCGCGAAGTACCTGCTCACCGCGGCCAAGGTGGCGAGCCGCGAGCTCGGCGACTCCGAGCGCGCGCTCGAGCTGCTCGACGCCGCGTACGAGGCCGACTCGGACAACGAGGCGGTGCTGCGCGAGAACCTGGCTCAGCGGCGCCGCATCGGCGACTACGAAGGCATCAAGGACATCCTCAAAGCGCGCGCGCAGCGGCTCGCCGCCGAAAACGATCGCGCGCCGCTGCTCGAAGTGCTCGCGGAGCTCGCGGAGATTTACGACGAGAAGCTCGCGCGGCGCGATCAGGCGATCGCGGTGTGCGAGTCGGCGCTGAAGGTCGACCCGGAGAACCCGCGGTTCGAGGAGCGGCTCGCGCGGCTCTATGCAGCCGAGCCCGCCGTTTACTTCGACCAAGCGCTACGCACGCTCGGCAAGTGGATCGAGCGGGATCCGTATCGCCCGGAGCCGTACAAGCTGTTGCGCAAGACGTACACCGAGGCGCGCCGCGCCGATGGGGCGTTCGTGGTGTGTCAGGCGCTGCACGTGCTCGGCCACGCCGCCCCCGACGAGGAGCGCTTCTTCGCGCGCATGCGGGACGAGGACGTGCCGGAAATCCGCCGCTCCATCACGCGCGAGGAGTGGTTCGAGCTCGTCGCGCCCCAGGACGCGCAGTCGATGATCACGGGGCTGTTCGCGTTGATCGAGCCGTTCGTGATTGCGGCGCACGGTGAGCCGCTCGCTGCCTATGGCCTCGGGCCGATGCAGCAGATCAGCGCCGCGACGTACCCGTACGGGCTCGTCCAAGCCGTGCACCTCGCCGCGCAGGCGCTCGGCATTCCCGAGCCGCCCATGTACCAGAACACCGAAGACCCGGGCGTGCTCGGGGTGCTGCCGACGCAGCCGCCGGTCCTGCTCGTCGGCGGGGGCGCGTTCAGCAGTGGGCTCGGCTCCCTCGAGAACGCCTTCGTGGCCGCCCACCACGTCGCCTACTACCAGCCGGGGCTCTTCCTCCGGAAGCTGCTGCCGAGCCTGTCGGCGCTCAAGACGTGGCTGTTCGCGGCGATTCGCCTGGTAAAACCGCGGTTCCCGGTGACGCCCGACCTCGAAGGGCCCATCGTGGACGCCGGGCGGGCGCTGGTTCGGCTGACGGCCGGCGCGAACCTCGAGCATCTCACGCACTACGTGACGAAGCTCCTTTCGACCGAGGCCGCGCTCGATCTGCGCCGCTGGATGCTGTCGGTCGATCTGATGGCCGACCGCGCGGGGCTCTGCCTGTGCCACGACCTCGAAACCGCCTGCACGCTCGTGCAATCGATGCCCACGCCCCCGGGCGGCCCCACCGTGGAGGCGCGCATCGAGAACCTCATCACCTATTCGGTCAGCGAGCAGTACCTCGAGCTCAGGGCTCGCCAGGGCGTCGCGATTGACTGATACTGCGGGGGCATGCAGCCCCCGATTCCGTCCGGCTTCACGGCACCGCCGCTCGCGCCCGCGCCGGAGTACTCCGACCGATCACACGGCACGGCATTCCTGCTCTCCTACTTTCTCGGCGTCTTCGGCGTCGATCGCTTCTACCTCGGACAGACGGGGCTCGGCATCCTCAAGCTCCTCACGCTGGGCGGGCTCGGGCTCTGGTGGCTCATCGATGCGCTGCTCCTCGCGCTCGGGGTGCTGCGGGACGCCGACGGCAAGAAGCTGCGGCCGCCCGAGGTCGACGGCTCGCCGCGCGTGCCCGCGGCCCACGTGCTCATCGCCGGCATGCTCGCGGGCAACCTGGGCGTCGATCGCTTCCTGCTCGGTCAGACGGGGCTCGGCATCGTCAAGCTCGTGACCTGCGGCGGCTGCGGGATCTGGCAGATCGTCGACATCGTGCTCGCCGCGACGGGGAATCTGCGCGACGCCGACGGGCAACCGTTGCGCTGGGACTGAGCGGCGCACCCGCAGCGCCGCCGAAATATCGCCGCTCGCACCCGAGAGCAGCGCGCGCACAAGCCCCCACGGGTTCGCCGCGCGACGCACGGGTGCGCACCCGCGCGCTCGGGGCGGATTCGCCATCTTTCGGAAAGCTGCGATAATCGAATTCGGTGTCCTCGATATCGCGTTTCGAGGATCCGGAGTCGTGCGAGACGGGCACACTCGAACCGCGGTCATGAAGCGCCGAGACTCATCGAGTTTTTTCGCCCGACTCGCAGCGGCGGTCGGCGCCGTCGGGCTCGTCGCCTCCTGTTCGTCATCGACGCCGCCCGACACGGGCGCTGGGGGGCGTGCCGCGAGCGGCGGCACGGTCGGTCACGGTGCCACGGTGGGAACGGGCGGCGCCGCGGGTGGCACCATGAGCGCCATCATTCCCGAAGACGCGTGTGCCGAGCCGCCTCCGGGCCCCGTGCGCTTCTCGGTTCCGAGCGGGACGTTCGTGGACAGCGTGACGGTGGCGCTCTCCACGGACGAGCCGGACACCCAGATCCGCTATACGACGGACCGCACCGTGCCGACGGCCACGTCGCCGCTCTACACGGAGCCGCTCACGTTCACGCGGAGCACGGAGCTCCGCGTGCAAGCGTTCGCGGACGACGCCCCCGTGGGAACGCCGCAAGCGGCCGTGTACGTCGCGCGCGCGTTCGACGCCCAGCACGATTTGCCCGTGATCGTCCTCGACGCGTACGGCGCGGGCGGCACCGATACGGGAACGAGCGGCGGTTTCCCCTTCCCGGGACAGCAGTCCGTGGACCGCACGTGGAAGGACGCGGCGCTCTTGACGTTCGAGCCGAAGGGCGCGCTCACGAGCTTCACCGAGCCCCCGACGATGGCAAGCTCCGCGGCGTACCACCTGCGTGGTCAGTCCTCCGCGCTCTACGACAAGAAGCCCTATCGGCTCGAAGTGCGCGACGCACGCGGCGACGACCGCGACTGCCCGATGCTCGGCATGCCGCCGGAGTCGGACTGGGTGCTGCACCCGCCGTACCCGGACAAGGCCCTGATTCGCAACGCGTTCGTCTATTCGCTCGGCCCGGACCTCGGCCTTTCGGCGCCGCGTTTCGCGTTCGCCGAGCTTTACCTCAACACGGCCGATCGCCCTCTCGACGCGCGCGACTACCAGGGCGTGTACCTGCTCGTCGAGACCATCAAGAATCAGAAGTATCGGCTCGATTTGAAGCAGCTCCGCCCCGAGGACACGACGCTGCCCACGATCGGCGGGGGGTACATCGTGAAGTTCGAGTGGCAGGTGACGCCCCTCGAGCAAGAGCTCGAGTGTCCGAGCACGGTCCTTTACTGCTGGGATTCGCTCGAGGTCGTCGACCCCGAGCCCATCAATGCGGAGCAACGGGCGTATCTCGCCGGCTTCCTCGGCCAGGTCGGGCTCGCGCTGCACTACGCGACGCCCTCCGACCCGGAGACGGGCTACCCAGCGCTCATCGACACGGCGTCGTTCGTCAACCAGGTGATCGTGCACGAGCTGACGCGGAACATCGACGCGTACACGCGTAGCCAGTACTTGTACAAGGACCGCAACGGCAAGCTCTTCGCCGGGCCGCTCTGGGACTACGACGTCATCGCCGGCGTCGGGGCGCGCTCGGGGTTCCCGAACCTTTCCGTCGAGGGCTTTCAGTACGAGAGTGTCGCCGCGCGCTTCTCGAGCACGGCCGACTGGTTCCCGCGGCTGATCGCGGATCCGGTGTTCCACGCCGCGCTCGTCGGTCGCTGGAAGGAGCTCCGCGCCGGAGTGCTCTCCGACGCGGCAATTTCGGACCGTATCGCGCGGCTCACTGCCGGCCTGGCCCGCGCGGCAGAGCGCAACTTCGACAAATGGAACAACCTGACCGCGTCCCGGGTCGCCGTCTTCGAGACGCCCACCGACCCGACGTGGGAAGGCCAGGTCGCGAGCCTGCGCGACTGGCTCCTCGCGCGCGCCGCCTGGCTGGATACGCAGTGGAAATGACCGGGTGTCGACGCGGAGCGCGGCGCTCTCGAACACCGCGTCGTCGCGTCGACGAGCCGTTCCCGAGGGCGGTTCGAGGCCGCGGGCGGGCTGCGTTCGCTTGACAGGGCACGGTCGAGCGTCCATGCATTCGCTGGTCACACGGGGGACCCACGGCTGCCGTCTGCCCACATCTCGAATTCGTTGAAGGTAAAACGATGACTCGACGAGGCTCCTATGACGAGCAGGACTTGCTCGGCGAGCTGGCGCGCCAGCTCGGCCCCTTCGCGCCCCTCGCCCGCAGGCTCGTGCCGCTGCTCCTCGGCCTGCTGGTGCTCGGGGTGGCCCTGAGCGGCATCTACGTGGTCGGGCCCGGCGAGCAGGCGGTGGTGCGGACCTTCGGTCGTGAGTCGGGCAAGACGGGGCCGGGCCTACACTACCGCATTCCGTTCGTTCAGGACGTGAACGTGGTGAACATCGGGGGGATCCGCCGGCTCGCGGTCGGCATCCGGGCGGACAAGCGGGCCCCGCCG
>QGUH01000100.1 GCA_003242355.1 Pseudomonadota bacterium | reverse complement strand
GAAATGTGAGAAAAGAGCAGTATCAGGTCGAGCGGCTCGACTTCGAGAACCACAAAGCGTTCGTCCGCAAGGTGGAGCCCGACTATTTCACGACCGCCCTCACCTACCGCACCGTGAGCGTGATCGAAGAAACGAGCACGCGGCCCTTCGGCGCCGGAACGATCGGCCTCGGAGACGTGAAGGTGCTCGAGCGCGTCACCGGGTACAAGAAGATCAAGTTCTTCACCCACGAGAATGCGGGGTACGGCGACGTGCACTTGCCCGAGATGCAGATGCACACGACGGCCTTCTGGCTCACCGTGCCCGAGCAGGTCGTGCTCTCGATGGACGCGCCGCGCGCGGTCGTGATCGACGGGCTGCGCGGGCTCGGCGGCGCCCTCGAAACGGTGGCGACGCTCGCGCTCATGTGTGACCCGCGCGACATCGGGCAAACGCTGGGAGACGGGGCGGAGCCCGCGGCGAGCGAACCGGGCTCCGGCGGTGCCGGGCTTCCGCCGGGCCGCGATCCGTTTGCCGGCCGCACGGGAAGTTTCGATCCCACGGTCTTTCTGTTCGATGCGCATCCGGGCGGCGTCGGCCTCGCTCCGCGCATTTACGAGCGCGCCCAGGAGCTCATCGGCCGAGCAGAAGCGCTCATCGAGCGCTGTCCCTGCCCGCGGGGTTGCCCGGCCTGCGTCGGCCCTGGAGAGGACGCGAGCCCGCGCAAAACCATGGCGCTCCGTCTGCTGCGCGCCCTTCCGGCGGTGCCGCTCGCGCCTCCGCGTCGCGCCGTGCAGTCGGCGTCGTAGGCGCACCCGTCGAGCGGGGACGCCGGGTCGCAGTCGGCGTCGGGGTGACGGAGCATTTCGACGGGCTCGTCGGCGCGCGCTGGCGGTGAAAGCGTGCAGCCTGCTTCGTCGGGGCGCGCCGCCCAGTGGGAACGCCCGGGCGGCCGTGCTAGCGTTTCGGCCGTGGCGCGACGGGATTTCCGGTTCTGGTTCGTGCTGTGCGGTGCCTGTACCGCCGTCGAATGCCAGGCGAGCGCCGAGTCTCCCTTCTCCCGGCGCAGCACCGGCGAAAACGGTGGCGCTCCAGGAATCGTCCTGCCGCCGGGTGGGGCAGGCGCGGGAAACGCTCCTTCGACGGCTCCTCATGCCATCCTGTCCGTCGACCCCGCGCATGGGCCCTTCACGGGGGGCACTCGGGTGCTCGTCCGCGGCAATGGGTTCGCGAGCTCGGCGCGCGTTTGGTTCGGCGAAAACGAGGTGCCCGAGAGCGATCGCCTCGCGATCGATCCGCACCGCATCCAGGTAACCGTGCCGCCGGGAACGGCCGGGCTCGTCGACGTCATCGCGCAGAACGGGGACGACGCGTCGACCCGCGTGGTCCTTCCGGCGGGGTATCTCTACGATCCAATCGTCGCCGAGCCGGCGAGCGGCCCCACCGCCGGCGGCACCGAGATCGTCGTGCGCGGGCAAGACACTGCGTGGGACGAGGAAACCCGCGTCACCATCGATCGCGAGCCGTGCGAAATCGTCGAAGTCCGTGACCCGACGGAGCTCGTCTGCCGCACACCGCCGGGCACCCCGGGCGCGAAAGCGATCCGCGTCACCACCGGCGACGGCGAAACGGTAGAGGTGCTCGACGCCTTCATTTACGGCGACAGCGACAACGGCTTCCGCGGGGGCCTCAGCGGCGGCGCCTTGAGCGGCGAGCTCCGCGTCATCGTTCTCAACGATATAACGGGCGACGCGGTGCCCGGCGCGACGGTCATCGTCGGAGCCGACGCCGAAGCGGTCGAGCGCACGAACGCTCAGGGCGTCGCCGTCGTCAACGGCGAGGCGATCGGAAAGACCGCGACGGTGACCGTGGCGCGGCGCTGCTTCCAGCCGATCACGTTCGTGGACGTGCCCGTCGATACGGTCACCGTGTATCTCGATCCCATCCTCTCTCCCGATTGCTTCTCGGGCGAGGGCGAGATCCCCTCGAGCGGCGGCCGCGTCACGTCGATTTCGACGATTTCCGGCGAGCTCGTGTGGCGAGGGCGGCAAGAGTTCTCGCGCGACGGTTGGACCAACGTCCCCCTTCCCCTCACGGAGACCGAACGCCACGTCGCCTACGTGCTGCGCCTCGCGAGCGATCCCACCGCGCAGCTCCGGCTCCCGACGACCAGCGTGACGCCGGATTCGTCGGGCACGCGTGGGTTCTCGTTCTTCATGACGGCCCCGCCCGGCAACTACACGCTCTACGCGCTCGCCGGGCTCGAGGATCGCAGCGTCTCGCCGCCAGCCTTCACCGCGTACGCCATGGGCCTCGTGCGCGGCGTCGCGCTCCCGTCGAAAGCCTCGGTCGAGGACGTGTTCATCGACGTCGATGTGCCGCTCGACCACGCGCTCGAGCTCGAAGTGGCCGGCCCCACGCAAACCAAACGCGGCCCCGACCAAATCGAAGCAACGCTCGCCGTGCGCATCGGCAACGAGGGCTATGCCCTGCTCCCGAACGGCCGGCGCTCGGCTCGCTTGCAAGCCAAGCAAACGCTCGAGTTCGTGGGGATCCCGCCGCTCATCAACAGCTTGAGTCGGCAGAGCTACGTCATCGGCGCGCGCGCAGTGACCGGCAGCGCCGGCGTCCCGCGCTCGGTGGTGGCGCTGGTCGGCGCGACGAACACGAACGCGCCCGTCGAGCTCGGCCCGTTCCTCGAAGTGCCCGTGCTCGAGACCCCGGCGCGCAACACTGCCTGGAACGGTCGCGATCTCGTGGTGGGCGCTGCGGGTGCCGGTCCCGACCCCGATCTGACGCTCATCGACGTCGCCGGGCTCGGCGGCGTGCAGAACTGGCGCATCGTCGCACCCGGCGCCCCCGACGCGATCCGGCTGCCGGACCTCGGCGCGGTGGATCCGAGCCTCGCCTGGCCGCGGGGCGCGCAGACGTTCCGCGTCGTTCGCGCGCAAATCGCGGGCTTCGACTACGGGGAGCTCGTCTACCGACACCTCGGGCCGGCGGGCTGGCACGCGTACGCCGAAGACGCCTTCTTCGCGACGTACTAGAACCGTCCTCGAATGTTGCGCCGCGCTGCGCTCTTCGCCGTCTTCGCGCTCTCCGTGGCGAGCTGCTTCGAGAGTGGAGAGCGCTGGTATTTCGAAGGGTTCGCGCCGGAGTGCGTCGATGGCGTCCGGCGCTGCCGCGGCGACGTGCTCGAGGTGTGCGAGGGCGTGGGCATGGCCGCGGCCTACCGCGTGGAGGCCGACTGCGCGGAAAGCGGCGAGGTGTGCGCGCCGAGTCTCGGTGCCTGCGCCGCATGCGTCCCCGGGAGCGGGCGCTGCGACGGCGACGTGGCCTATCGCTGCGACGCCACGGGCTCCGGCTACGATCTGGTCGACACCTGCGACTCCGAGGCCGGCGAAGCCTGCCGCGCGGGCAGCTGCGTGAACCTCTGCGCCCGCGCCGCCCAGCGCCGCAGCAACGTCGGGTGCGAGTACTGGGCCGTCGATCTCGACAACGCGGTGATCAGCGACACCCTGAACGCCGCCGCCCAGCAGTTCGCGGTGGTCGTCAGCAACGCCGAGCCCGACGTGCCGGCGCACGTCACGATCGAGCAAGACGACGCCGAGCCCGGCGAGCCGCCCGACGTCAGCGTGGTCGCGAGCGCGATCGTGCCGGCGTTCCCGGCCCCGGTTTTCCCCTTGGGCCCGCGCGAGGTCGATGGCCCGCCGCCCGGCGAGTTCATCCCGGGAACCGGCACGGCGCTCACGCGCGCGGCGTACCGCATTCGGTCGAGCGTTCCCATCGTCGCCTATCAGTTCAACCCGCTCGAGAACGTCAACGTGTTCTCGAACGACGCTTCGCTCCTCAAGCCGGTCGAGGCCCTCGTTCCCGCAAACTCCGGGCTCCTCGACGCGTACGTCGTCGTCGGTTGGCCCCAAACCATCGCCGTCACGGACGATCCCCGAACGAACTTCGACCCCGACAATCCATCGAGCCTGCGCGCGTTCCTCACGCTCGTCGGCACGCGCCCCAACACGCGCGTCGAGATCCTGCCGACGGCGCGCGTCCTCGGCGGCGGCCCCGTGCCGGAGACGCAGCCAGGAGAGCCGATCGAGGTCGAGCTCGGTCCGTTCGACGTGCTCAACCTCGAGACGGACGATTTCAACGCCGATTTCACGGGAACCGTGGTGAAGGCCGACGGCCCCGTCGTGGCGTTCACCGGTAGCGAGGCGAGCGACGCGCCGTTCTTCAGCGACCTGTCGCGCCGCGACTGCTGCGCCGATCACCTCGAGGAACAACTCGACCCGATCCGCACGGCGGGCAAGGCGTTCATCGCCGCCGTTTCCCCGAATCGCACCGAGGCCCTCGTTGCGGCCGGAAGCACGATCGGCAAGGCCCCGCAAGCCGACTCGTTCCGGGTGATCGCGGTGACCGATGCCGGCGCCAACGTGACCACGACTCTACCCGGCGCTTTCGCTCGCTTCGCGCTGCGCAGCAAAGGCAGCTTCGCCGACATCTCGAGCGAGACGGACTTCGCCATCACGAGCGACGCGCCGATCATGCTCGCCAGCGTCTCCCCGAGCCAGGAAGCGGCGAGCGTGCCGAACCGGCTGCCGGGAGGCGACCCGAGCCTGCTCGTCATTCCACCGATCGAGCAGTTTCGGTCGGTGTACGTCTTTTTGACGCCCGACAAGTACCTGTTCGACTTCGTCCGCATCATCGCGCCGAAAGACGCCGTCATCGTCTTCGACGGGCAGGCGCTCGAGGACATGGACGGGTGCACGTGGCGCCCGCTCGACCCGGGAGAAGTGGAAAACTCCGCAGCGGCCGGGCTCGCCGAAGCCTTCGTCGTGATCACGTGCCAACTCGCGTTCCCGCGCGTCGTGGTCGACACCGGTGGCATGGAGACGCTCACCCCGGGCATCCAGAACGACGGCGTGCACCGCATCGAATCGAGCCATCCGATCGGCTTGTTGGTGGATGGCTTCGATCGCTTCGTGAGCTACGCGTACGCCGGGGGCACCGAGCTCGAGCTCATCGTCCCCGAATGAGCGGCGGCGGCGCCGAGCTCATCGTCCCCGAATGAGCGGCCAGGGCTCGAGCAGCGGCGCGGGAGCGCCCGGCCCGCGCTGGCGCAGCGCGCGCTCGCACTCGGCGATCGACAGCCGGCGCGGCCCGAAAATGCTCGGATCCGTCGCGTCGGCATCCATCAACGACGAGGGTTGATCCACCCCGAAGTCGTCGGGGTGACCGGGCATGTCGAGCAGCACGTGGCCGAGCTCGTGCGCGAGCACGTGGCTCTGCGCGCCCGCACGAATGGCGGCGCGATCCACGATCACCGTGTTTTGAATCGCGGCTCCCGGCGGGTCGAGGAACGACTCGCCCACGCGCCCGTAGCCGGAAAATGCCGGCACCACGAACACCTCGATCGTCGACGGATCGCGATCGGCGAAGGCCTTCACCAGGGTGCGCTCCTCGAGCGTGCCCGCCGGCGCGTTGTAGTCGGTGAAATGCGACAGCCCATCGGCGAGATCGACGTTCCCGATGAAGACGTCGAGCGTCGGATCGCTCGACGGGGGCAGCGTCCCGTCCCGCTCGATGGTCGCCAGCGCGCCCTTGACGCGCACGCTGATGTCGACCGTTTCGAGCGCCCCCGGCTCGATCCGAAGGTTGTGGCTCCGCACGGCCGTGAACCCCGCGGCCTCGATGGCGCGCGCGAGGCGCGCCGCGACGCGCGCCGGCGTTTCCCCCGCGTACGTGGGCACGCGGATCGGCGTCCCCGCGATGCGAAGGCGAATCTCACCGCCGCTCGCCGGCAGGCCGAGGTTGCCGCCGATCGCGACGAGGTGCGGCGGCGGCGGATCCACGATCTGGATGACCGTGTCGCGCGCCGGCCCGAAGTGGATGCCGCACTGTCCCCAGAGCAAGCTCGCGGTGTCCACCTGGTCGCGCAAGATCTCGACCGCTTCGTTCGGCGTGTCGCCAATCGCGGGCGCCGCGCCCGGCGCCACGCGCAGCACGTGCACGCGCAACCGCGCGCGAAAGCGCTCGATCGGACCGAGCTCGGTGTTGCGCGGGCCGCCCACGCGAATCGATGCGGCCTTCTGCTCGCCCACGTGTACCGCGAGCCGCCCGCCCACCTCCGCCCGCAGCGAGCGGCCGGCGGACTCCGGGTGATTGCGATCGATGCGATCGACGGTGGCGCGGATGTACGGGGAAGTTCGACAGGAAAGGCCGGGGCTGGTGCCTGGCGGGCACGGCGCTTCCCAGAGCTCGACGTTCGAGAGCGAGTCGAGCTCCGAGCCGTCCGGGCGATAGGAAACGATGCCGAGTCGATCCGGCAAGCTGTCTTCCGCGCCGATGACCATCCAGCGCAGGGCGTCGCCGTCGGCCGCTTCGTTGGTGTCGTTGCGGAGCAGCCGCGGCAGCACGCGCGAAATCGAGGCGTGCGACTGCGCGAGGTCGACGCGCGTGCCATGGGCGTCGAAGGCCTCGAGGGCGATCACCGACACGTCGAGCCCGCCCCCGTCGGCGAGCACCTTCGTGCGCCCGGGAGCGAGGCCCTGGATGCCAACCCGCGTCGCATGCGCGGGGAGCACGCCGCCACGGGCGACGGCGCGCCCGTCCGCGACCCAGCGCGCGGTGGGGCTCAGAATGCGCAGACGGTTGCGCGGCGCGGTGAGCTCCTTGGCGGTGAGCCAACGCACGTCGGTCGCCGCCTTGCCGTCGAGGTGCGTCTCCGTCCCGTCGGGCACGCCGTCGTCGTCATCGTCGTCGTTGTCGACGAACAGCACGACCGGCACCAGCGTTTTCTCGGAATTTTTCCCCTCCTCCCCGACCGGTTGCTCGGCGAGAGCGCCGGCCGAGAGCGCCGTGAGCATCAGGGCGAGAGAACGGCCGTGAATTCGGGCTCTGCACCGACGCGTGCGCATCCTCTCATTCTACCCAGCCGAGCTGAACGCGCCGGTATCGGGCTTCGGTGAGGAGCTCTTCGCCGGTGGTGGACGCTGCGCGCACGAGCGCACCCCATGCGAGCGCCGATAGATGGCGTGTTTTCGCGAGCTCCTCCGCCGCGCGCAACGCGATTTCGCGCTCTCCCGCGTCGAACAGCGCCGCTGCGGCCAAGCCGCGCAACGGATCGCGACGCGGCGTCGCTGCAATCTCCGAGAGGTGTTTGCGATAGCGCTCCTGGCCGTAGTCGCGGCACAGATGGCGCATCGCGCGCACCGCGTTTTCTTCGCCGAGCAGCGCGTTGCGCGCGAGCGTCTCGAGCATGGGCCGCGCGCTCGGCACCTTGGCCTGGGCCAATCGGAACAAGAACGCCGTGTCCTTGTCGGCGCTCGGGCGATCGCTCAGTCGCGCGATGAGCTCCACGTTCGGCCGCACGCTCGGGTGCTCGCTTCTGGGATCGAGCGCCCAGGCCACGAACGACCACGCGGCACGCGCGCTCTGCGGCCCCGATTCGGCGCGCGAGCGCGCTTGCTCGAGCGGCTCGCGATCGCCGGCGCGCCTCGCGACCTCGGCGAGCACGAGCCAGCGCCCCAGGTGCCGCTCCGCTTCGCGCAACACCGAAAGCGCGGGGGTCACGGCCCGCGGCAACACCGGTCCCGACAGCAGCGGAACGAACAGCTCCGCACAGAGCGCAATGCGATGGCTCTCTTTGATTTTCGGCGCCAGCGAGACGACCGCGCTTCCGTTCGACTCTCCGCGACACAAGCGCGCCACTTCCGCCGCGAACGCGACGTGTGCCTGCCGGCTCACCGCCGCGCGCAACAGAGGATCCTTGAGCTCGCTCGCCTTCGAGAAGCACGCGGAGGATAGCGTCGCGAGCCCTCCCCCCTCCTCCGCGAGGGCCCGCGCGATCAACTCGGATGCCTCTGGGGCCTCAGCCGCGGCCAGGCCGCGCATGGCGGCGGCATACAGGGGGCGATCGAACGAGCCGCGCCGTACCAGGGTGTCGGTGAGCGAAACCGCGGCACGCCGAAGCCGCGTCGAAAAGGGCATCAGCGCCCGCAAAACGCCGGCAAGCCGCGCTTCCTGCGCGGGCTTGCGCCGGAGCGCCGACCGAAGATCCGACTCGAGGCGTGCGCACGTTTCATCGTCGAGCACATCCGCCTGCGCCGCCTCGCTCTTCATGAGGCCCGAGATCGGAACATATCACCACTCAGTGACGCGATCCCACAATTCGCGAGCGAATTCCGCAGAATCGCGAGCCGCGAGCGCTTCCGAGGCCGCGGAATTTCAGTCTCGAGCGATGCGTCCACTCACGTCCGAGCCGGACCAGGCTGCCCCCAACGGCGCCTCATGTGAGCAATTTCGGTATTCACGACCTCGGCCGTAAGGTTTTCCCGAAACGAAAGCTCTCCTATAGTCGAGACGCTGCCGTAACCCGTGGTCGCCGTCGGAAAGGATTTGCCGATGCACTCGAACACACGTCACTTCGCGCGCTCCGCTCCCTTCCTCGCTTGCCTTCTCTTCTTCGCCTGCCAGAGCGAAAACCAACCGCCGCCCCAGCAAGGTGGTTATCCTCCCCCACAACCGTACGGGCAGCCTGCGCCACCCTACGGGCAGCCCCCTGCGCAGCCTTACGGCCAGCCGCCTGCGCAGCCCTATCCTCCCGCGCAACCCTACGGTACGGCGCAAGCTCCGGTGCCCACGCCGACGCCGGCTCCCGTTCCCCAGGCCGCCCCGGCCCCAGGGGCGCCCGCGCCGGGGGAGAAGGGCCACCCCCCCCCAGGGGGTTTGCGGGGCCCGGGCAGGCCCCGAGCCCCAACCCAACGGGGAAAAACGCGCTTAAA
>QGUH01000991.1 GCA_003242355.1 Pseudomonadota bacterium | reverse complement strand
CGTTCCCGAGCGACCCCACGTCGCTCTTGCCGACCCCCCGAGACGCGAGGAGCTCGTCGAGGGCGATTGCCGCCCCCGGCCGCGCGCGACAAATCGCGATCCACCGCGGCGGTTCGAGCCCCGCCCGCCCGCCGAGCGCGGCCGGCAGGCGCAAAACACACAGAAGCTTGCCGCGATGCGCGGCGATCCCGAGCAGCGTCTCGCGGCGTGACGGGACCACGCCCAGCTCGGGGCACGCGTGGATCCCGGCGAGCTCCGCGACGTCGAGGAAGAACGCTCGCTCCCCCGAGCGCACGTGGAGCAAGCGTCGTTCGGGAGCCGGACGCTCGGTGTACGGCGCGGCGAAGCTCGCATCGAACGCCGCGCGCAGCGCCTCCACCCCCATCCCCACCCTGGAAAGCTCGTTCATGATCCCTCACACCGTGAAAGCTCCGCGCGGCAGAGCTCGAGCCAGGCGTGGCGCGAGAATCCACCTCCGAAAAGACTCAAGCGCTCCTCCGTCTCGCGCCCGACGAGACGGAGCGCGGCGCGGAGCTCCCGCTGCGCGAGGTCCGAGCGTCCCTTCCTGCGGAAGAGCCGGCCGAGGTGCATCCGCGGCATCGCAAAAGAGGAATCGAGATAGGTGGCCGCCTCGTCGTGCGCGATCGCCAGATCGAGCTCGCCTGCTTGCTCGGCGCAGAGCGCGAGCAGATAGTGGGCGGAAGCATCGAGCGCGTCGCGCTCGATGAGCCGATCGGCACACGCCGCGGCCTCGCTCACGTTCCCGGCGAGCAGCAGCAAGACGCCGCGCAAGAGACTCGACCCGCCGTCGCCTCCGGCGCGATCGAGCAGGTCGAGCGCCTCGCGGTAGCGCTCGCGCCGAAACAGGTCGAGCGCCAATCGCAGGCCCTCGTCGCGGGCTTTTTTCGATGCCGGCGTCGGCGCTCCGCTCGGGAACGGCGCGAACGCAGGCTCTCTCGCGGAGGGCGGGGACGACGGCTCCTCGGTGCGCACCGTCCGCGGCGCAGGCTCCGAGCGCCAACGCGCACCGAACGGCGTCGGCCGACTGCTCTGACGACGGCCCGCCGCGCGCCCGCGCCGTCGATGGAAGAAGGCCTCGCGCGCGTGTCCGAGCTCGAAGTCGTCCGAGAGCCCGCGCAGCGTCTCCGCATGTCCGAGCAAGAGCAGCCCGCCGGGCACGAGCGCTCGGGCGAGCTCGTGCACCAGCTCCCGCGCCGCACGCGGCGAGAGATACATCAGCACGTTCCGGCAGAGCACGATGTCGAACGACTCGCTGGCGAACGCCGTAGCCTCGCGCACGAGATTGCGCCGCTCGAACGTCACGAGCCGCTTCACCGACTCGCGGATCTCGAAGCGGCCCTCGCGCTCCACGAAGTACCGGCGCTTTTCGGCCTCCGGCGTCTTCCGAAGCGACCAGGCCGTGTAGCGCCCGCGTCGCGCGAGCTCGAGCAACGCCCCGTTCACGTCGACGCCGAGGATCGACACGTGCTCGGGCCGGGCGAGCTCGGCGTGCGCCAGCATCGCCACCGTGTACGGCTCCTCGCCCGACGCGCACCCCGCGGAGAGCACGCGCACGCACGGACGCTGCTCGCCGAGCCGTCGCAGCTCCTCGCGCAAAACCTCCATCTGGCCCGTGTCGCGAAAGAAGTACGTCTCGGGGATCGTGTACGCCGCCGCCAGATCCAAGAGCTCGGCGTCCTCGGCGAGCAAGAGCTCGTCGAGGTAGGCCGCGGGCGGCACCCCGCGCGCCCGGCCGTTGCGCAGCAGAAACGCGGTGAGGTCGTGCACGCGCTCCGGATCGAATCGAAACCCGAGCCGCTCCGTGACGAGCGCGCGCAGGCGCTGCACCTCGGCGAGAGCGAGCGCTTCCGTCATCGCGACCTCGCCTCGAAAGCCAACGACTCGAAGACCGAAGGCGGCACCGTGCAGCCTCCGCGGAGCAGAAGGACCAGCTCCCGATCGATGCGGCCGAGCGCTTCGACCGCTTCCGGCCGCGCCGTGGCCAGGAGCGCCGGCAGCACGGTCGGCGACAGCGCGCTCGCCTCGAACACGCCGAGCGTGTCGCCGACCGCGAGCACCACGGAACGCGGTGCCTCGCGCACGCGCAAAAAGCGCGTTACGGGACCGGTCGCGTCGAAGACGAGCCGCGCGAGGTCGACCGCCGGCGTCGGCTCGCCGCGGACGATCGCCGCCCCGAGAACACACGGGTGCGCTCCGCGAATCGCGCGACCGGCCACCGGGGCACCGCCCACGCGGACCCCCGAAAGGGCAGACGCCACAAACGAAACCCCCCCAACAA
>QGUH01000990.1 GCA_003242355.1 Pseudomonadota bacterium | reverse complement strand
CCGGCGGTCCAGCCCTCCACTCCCCCTACGCCACGACCGCCGGGCACACCCCAACCCCCCTCGCGGCCACCGTCACACTTGGCCGCCTCGGCGGCGGCCGGCGCGGACGCCCCGAGTTCCGCTCACGCATCCGCCTTTGACCGGCCACCGCCCGCGTGAAGCTCAGCGGAGTGTCGCTCCCGAGCTCGTGACATCGCTGCTCGCCCCAATCGGTGCCGGAGGTTGCGAAAGCGCCTTGCCCCGTGGAGGCTCCACCACCATCGGTCAGGCGGAGCTGCTCCTCCAGAACGGAGGGTGCGAAGGCGTCTCTGCGCCGAGGCTCCACCGAAGTGAGTCCGGCGGAGCCTCACTCTCCGCAGCGCGCCTGCGGTTCGGGGCGCAGCGCTAGGCCGTCGTGGAGGCAGCTTCAGGCTCGGCCGGTTTGGCCGCGGGCCGGGGCTCCGGCTTTCCCGCCCACCAGGCCTTCAGGCGCTCCATGCTGAACGGGCGCGAGTAGCCCCACAAAAGGAGCACGCAGAGCGTGAAGTAGAGCCAGCTCTGGGCAGTCCAGCGGTCGTCCACCCAGTAGTAGCCCCAGGGCGGCCACTGTAAGAGCTTGCCGATGGCGCTCGTCATCAGGATCGGCACGCCGAGCTCTGGTCGCACGCTGACCAGCGCGGCCGAGACGATGAACATCGAATAGTAGTAACAGGTGAGGTTGGTCAGGCTCATCACGAGCGGCAAGCTCAGAGCCATTCCGACCCACAAGAGCCGCGTTCGCCGCAGCGCCCACACCGTCCAGGCGAAAAGCGTGAGCACGATCGCGATGAACACGGGCTTCATCTTCTGGAAGCGTTCGAGCCGCCCCTGCTTCCAGCCCTGGAACGGGTCGTCGAGGTTGTCGTCGCGCCCGAACCGCATCCGCCCCTCCCAGTTGTGAACCAGCATGGTTTCGAGCCCCATGTGGTTCGTGAGCGGCGTATTCTGGTGGGTCTTGAGCGTGTGCTCGTAGAACGCCTTGTACGAGTCGGCGCCGGTCACGGCGATGCTCGCGGGAACGAGCGTCGCGAGCGCCGTGACACACCCCAGGATCACGCGCCGATGGTCGGGATGCACGTAGGCGAGCAGCCCCTTGGCGGTGTCACCCGGAGCGCGCTTGCGGCTGCGGATCGCCTGGATCGTCCAAATCGCGATGATGATGGCCCACCCGAGCACGAACAGCCCCGGGAAGATGCGGAGCAGAGCCGACCAGGTGAGCGCGAAGCCCGCCAGGAAGAAGCGGCGCTTGCGCGCGCAGCAGAGCGCGGCGACGAGCAAGAACAACCAGTCTTGGCGCAAGAAGGCGCCGCCGGTCCAGTAGAAGTCGGCCGGCGCGTTCACGCCCCAGAACACGGTGGCGACCGCCATCGTGCGCCACCCGAATGCCCAATAGAAGAGCAACACGATGCCCGCGTGCAGGAACACGTCGATGCTCGCGAGCACCTTGAAGAAGCTGTCGTCCGCAGTGCCGAAGCTACCGAACAGCTTCCCCGTCATCGTCCAGACCGGCGGCGGGTTGTAGCCGTGGTCCTTCTGCATCCCCTCCCAGTAGCTGCCGGCCGCGGAGCGATAGAACCAGTCGACTTCCTTTCTGAAGGTTTCCCAGCGCTCCTTCGTGAAGTGCTTCTTGCACTGATCGGGATCCGTCAGGATGTACGTCTGTGAAACCGGCTTGATCAGGTTGACGCGCAGATCCCGAATCTCGCGGTTTTTCACCTGCTCGAGCCGCCCATTTTCGACCTCGGCGATGAGCGTGCACTCGTAGAGCCGGTGGTACCCCACCTCCCGGAAGTATTTCGAGCCCAGGTAGTAGTGATAGAACTCGTGCCGGTGGTAGTACTCGGAATACCGGGTATTGGGGTTGAAGAAGTCGAAGAACGCGAAGAAGGCCAGGATCGCGAAGACCCAGGCGATTCGGCGCCGCGTGCGCTCCGGAATGCGGACGGCCATGCGCCGCGCCCGAATCTCGTAGAGGAGCAAGAGCGCGCCACCGAGCGCGAGCCCGACGCTCAAGAGCTTGGTGAAGCGCTCCCACGGCTCCTTCGCGAAGATTGGGTTTCCCCAGAAAAAGTCGTTCGGTCCGGCGAGGAAAGCGAGCAGCGATTCCGAGACGGCGGACATAAGATTCATGTTCGCGGTTGGCCTCCCGCCGCGTGCCCGCGGCTCGCAGCGTCGTAGACCAAGCGCGGAAATCCGGCAACGACGGAATGACGGCACACCGCGGCGCCGACAAACGAAAAACGGGCCGGGTCACCCGCTTGGGGACCCGGCCCGCCGTAGCGAT
>QGUH01000099.1 GCA_003242355.1 Pseudomonadota bacterium | reverse complement strand
GGCGGGGCTCCCGTCGTCCTCGCTCGCCAGCGCGGGCTCGATGACGGCGCGCTGGATCAGCACCTGGACGACTTGGGTCGCGCGCGTGGGCAGCGCGCGACGCTTGGCGATCGACGCGAGCACGGATTCGTCCGGGGTGCCGGGGCGTTCGAGCGCCGGGACGAGCGCGTTGGCCGCGGCCACGGCGTCCTGAATCGCCAGGTTGATGCCCACGCCGCCGATCGGCGACATCGCATGGGCGGCGTCGCCGATGAACAACAGGCCCGGACGATGCCAGCGCCTCAGGCGATCGACGCGCACTTCGAGACGCTTGACGTCGGTCCACTCGAGCGCCCGAACGCGCGCTTCGAGCCACGGCACGCGCCGAACGATCGCGCTCCGGAACGCCTCGATCGGTTGCTCGAACACACGCGTCGATTCCGCCTTCGACACCACGAAGCCGACTTGCCAGTACGCCTCGCGCCGGAGCAGCAGCATGAAGCGCCCGCGCGTCGCCACGCCGAAGGTATCGCTCGGATCCGTCGACGCGCGCGGCAGGCGAAACCAGAGCACGTCCATCGGCGCGCCGAGGTTCGTCACCTCGAGGCCCGCTTGCGCGCGAAGCTTCGAGTTGCGCCCGTCACAGCCGATGACGAGGTCCGCTTCGACGCGCAGCGGCCCCGATTCACCCGCGGCGCGCACCCCGCTCACGCGGCTGCCCGCGAACAGCAGCGATTGGGCGCGCGTGCTCATGAGCAAGTGGAAGCTCGGCGATCGCTTGGCCTCGCGCGCCAAGAAATCCAAGAACTCCCACTGCGGGACGAACGACAGGTACCCGAACGGCTCGATGCCGTCGAAGTCGACGAGCGGCACGAGCTCGCCATCCACCAAGATCTTGATGTGGCGCACGCGTTGCTGCGGCAGCGCGTCGAAGCGTTCTTTGATGCCGAGCTCCGCGAGCAGCTCGAGCGTCGAGGGGTGCACCGTGTCTCCGCGGAAATCCCGCAAGAAGTCGGCGTGCGCCTCCAGCACTACGACGTCGACGCCCGCGCGGGCCAAGAGCAGCCCGAGCATCATCCCCGCGGGCCCGCCGCCCACGATGCAGCACCGGGTCGAGAGAACGTGTTCGTCCGTCACCCGAGAAGTGGAGCACGGCCCGGGGCTCTGGGGAGGGGTTTTGGAGCAACTGGTGCGTGGCTGGTATGCGCGATGGATGTTCACGCGGGCGAAACAGGACCGGTCGGCGACGCCGGGACGCGCCGGGCAGGCCGAGTTTGCGTGCCGGTGGCGCCGCTGCCATCGCGACGGCGCCAGGACCCCGTGCGCGTGCCGGCGCGACCGCCGTCGATCGGCGCCCCGAGCGCCAAGAAACCCAAGCGTCGTGCTCAGGAATCCTGCTCGTCGGGGCCGCCGGTCGCTTCCAGCTGCTCGTCACTTGCATTTGATCTTGTACGCCCCGCCGCACCCCACGGTGCAGGTTTGGATTCCGGTCTCGGCGCAGGCGCAGTGGGCGTTCGTCGTGCCGCAGTACGTCTCGTCGTAGTACTGGGTAACCGTCTCGCACGTGGGGTACGTCGTGCCGGCACGACAGCCGTTTCCGCGCGACACCGGAGACGTGGTGACCCCGCCAGAACAGTCGTAGTCCCAGCTGCCGCAGGCGTTCTTGGCTTCGAAGTACGTGCTCTGCCCGGGGTAGGCGTTCTTGTCGCTGTCGCAGCAATCGCCGGTCCTGTCCACGTAACCCGAGGGAGGGGTTTTGGAGCAACTGGTGGTCGTCGCGGACGAGCCCCAGCCGTCCCCATCGGCGTCGCGGTAATAAGTGGTGCGCACGCCGGTGGCTCCGGTGCACGCGCCGTACTGGCCGGTCTTGCCGTTGGTGCACACCTGCTTGCCGTCGTCGCAATCGCCGCACGAGCGCGTGGTCACGTTGTTGATGCACAAGCAGCCCTGATTGGGCGTGCCGTTGCAGTTGTCGTCGTTGCCCTCGACGCACGTGTCCTCGGCGGAGGGCGCAATGCTGCAAGCGCCCCAGGTTCCCTGTGCCGTGCACGTCTGGGTGCCGGCGGCGCATTTTCCGAAGAGGCCGCCTTGGGAGCAGGGGCGCGTCTGCCCCTGGATGCAGCCGCAGCCTTCGTTGGGAATGCCGTTGCAGTTGGCGTCGTTTCCGGAAGCGCACGTGTCTTTGGCGGCGGGGGTGATACTGCAGGCGCCCCATTTGCCGTTTTCGCACTGCTGGATGCCTTTCGCGCAAGCGCCGAGGGCTCCGGCCTCCGCACACGAGCGGGTTTCGTCGCCGACGCAGGGGCAGCCTTCGTTCGGGGTGCCGTTGCAGTTGTCGTCGTTGTCTGGCTCGCAGGTGTCTTTGGCGGCGGGGGTGATGCTGCAGGGGCCCCACTTGCCGTTGGCCCCGCAGGTCTGCGTGCCGCTGGCGCACGCGCCCAACAGGCCGCCGTCGGCGCACGAGCGCATCTCGCCTTGGACGCACTCGCAGCCTTCGTTGGGCACGCCATTGCAGTTGTCGTCGTTGCCCGGGTCGCATCCGTCCGCGGCTGCGGGCTCGATGCTGCAGTTTCCCCAAGCGCCGTCGACGCACTCCTGAACGCCTTCGGCGCAGCGGCCCATGGCGCCCGCTTCGGCGCAGGAGCGGGTTTCGTTGCCGACGCAGGGGCAGCCCTCGTTGATGGTGCCGTTGCAGTTGTCGTCGTTGCCCTCTTCGCACGAGTCGGCTTCGGCCGGCTCGATGTTGCACGCGCCCCAGGTGCCCTCGTCGGTGCAGAGCTGCGAGCCCATGGCGCACGTGCCGAGAAACCCGCCTTCGCTGCACGGGCGCGTCTGGCCCGGCATGCACTCACCTTGCTGTTCGTTTCCGGAGCCGCCGCCCTCGCCCGGGTCGCTACCGCCCGCCGCTCCGCCGTCGCCGGGCACGTTGCCGGATCCGGGATCGCTCGAGCCACCTGCGCCAGCGGCGTCGCCGAATCCCGTTTCCCCGCCGTTCGACGTGGTCACTCCGCCGCTCGTCTCGGTGCTGCTGCTCGCTTTGGAGCCGCCACTCGTCTTGGTGCCGCCTTCGTTCCCCGTGCGTCCACCCGTTCCGGGGGAGATCCCATTGCCCTCCGAACCGCCGTCGGCGGCCCCGGAAAGTCCCTCGCCGGAATCGGTCCCGATGGCGCCTCCGCGCCCATCGCTGAACGTGTAGCCATCCTCGTCCTCGACGTTACAGGCAAGGAACGCAACGCCGGGAGCCAGCAACGCAAAGAACAGACGAAATGCCGTTCGGAACGAGCTCCGAAAACCGATCATGAGAGCACTCCTCTCCACCGTCGCCATCAGGCAACCCGCACACCACCACGCGGTGCACGACGGTGCCTATCACGACTACGTGCTCACTGCCACGGAGTGAGAGAGAAAATCGCAGTGTAGGAGTTGTCCGATATGTCCGGTCGACTGTCGCAATACCGGTCAATGAGGAATCTTCTTACTGGCGACCGGCGAGAGCGCTGTCTTCGGGAACCGTCCGGTGTGTCCGGTCGACCGTCGCGCTCGAGGCCCTCTCGGAAGCGAGGACGCGAGCGGACGCGTCGGGTCCTTCGCGGGTCTCGTTGCTGGTCTTTCGGCCCGTCGAACCGACGAGGGGTGTAGCTCCGCTCCGCGGTGCTCGTCGTGCGGTCACACGGGAGCGCTCGAGCAGCTGGAGGGAGCCCGTTCGTTGCTCGTCGACGCGAAATCCCACAGAGCTCTCCGCGTCCTCGGTTACCCAGCTCTGGATGGCCAGCGCTTCCGTTCTTGCCCGATCGCCGGGTTGGTCGTTCGCCGAGACGCATCGGGCGGGCTGCTCGTTGCGCGCTCGCTGCCTGTCGATTGACTGCGCCACGACGATGCATCCCTTTACGATGCGATGGGGGCGAAGACGACGTTCTTTTTGACCAGAGCTCGATTCAGTGGGCTCGGTGTTTGCTCGGGTTCCCCAAAGGGCTTTCGGGCGCGACTCGCCTGTTGTTTACATTCCGAATTCTCTCCGTCGCTATATTCGAATTCGTTGGTGCCGTGGGTGTGTAGGTGGGGAATGTCGACGTGCTCAGTGGGATCTGCAGCATCTCGGTTGGAGGCGTCGTGGGAGTCGTCGTCATGACCGTCGTCGCATCCGTCTGCCGGCACGTGGGAGTGCTTCGTCGAAAGCGATGGAAGCATCCGTGCCCCTGGGCCTCTTCCCCGGCCGAGCCCGCTCGAGGGCACGGTCCGGTCGTTGGGTCGAGTGTCGCCAGGTCGAAACGCGGCTGGCCGCTCGACGTGCGGGATTTGAGACAGGCGAAACAATCCCTTGGGAACGGGAACCGCGCTCGCTCGTGACGGACCACCCACGAGGACGGTTGTGGTGTCGATGGATCGGGAGCGGTGTCGCCGCGCGTGCGCGTTCGTGATAGGCACCGACCAGGAGGTCGGGTGAGTCATGGAAGAACGAGAATGCGGAAAGCTCACCGCCGAAGTGGGTGGGCATCGTCGGATTCTGGCGCGTGCCGGGGTTCTCTTGACGTTCGTGGCGGCCCCTGGCGCTTGCGATACGACGGACCGACATGAGATCGCGTTCGCACGAGGGGAGGCGGGGTCGGGCGGAGACACTTCGACGACGGGAGGGAGCGGCGCAGCGCTCGGCTCCGGCGGACGGTCGGCAACGGCGAGCCCCGGGAACGGGGGCAGTGGGCCAAACAATCCCATTCCGAACGGCGGCTCCCCGAGCGCTGGCTCGGACGAGCAGGCAGGCGGCGCCGATTCCGACTCGATGGCGGGCGGCGCTTCCGGCGCCGAACCCGAAGGTTCGACAGGCGAGGGCGGAGCACCCGAACCCGAGCCCGAATGCGAAGAAGGAGCGGTCGCGTGTGCCGAGATCGCCGGGCGTGAGATCCTGACTTGCGAGGCGGGAAAATGGGTCCGCAGCGTTGCGTGCAGCGAGACCGAGGTTTGTCTCGACGCGACCGCCGAGTGTGTTCCGATTCCTCCCGAGTGTGTGGGTCGCCCGCGCGGCGCGCGCCATTGCGTTGACCAAGTCCGGTACGCATGCTCCGACGACCTCGTCGAAGTCGTCTCCGAGACGTGTGACGCGCTCTGTATCGACGGAGAGTGCGCGCCCATCACCTGCGGAGACGGCGTCGAGAACGAAGGCGAGGAGTGCGACGACGGCAACGACGACGACACGGACGCGTGTCTCCCGTCGTGTCGGCGCGCGGTGTGCGGAGACGGCGCTGTGCGGGCCGGCGAGGAAGAATGCGACGACGGGAACGACGACGACACCGACGCGTGTCTTTCGACCTGCAAGAAGGCTTTTTGCGGAGACGGCGTCGTGCGGCGGGGGGTCGAGGAGTGCGACGACGGGAACGACTCCGACCTCGACGCGTGCACGACGGCCTGCAAGCGGCCCGTTTGCGGCAACGGCGTGAAGGAGGGCAACGAGCAGTGTGACGACGGCAATACGAGCTCGGCCGACGGGTGCACCAACGCTTGCAAGCTGCCCGCGTGCGGCGATGGAGTCCTTCAGCCCGACCGAGAGCAGTGTGACGACGGGAACACGAAGTCGGGTGACGGCTGCTCGGCCACCTGTAAGGCCGAGGTGAAGTCCATTCGCCTCGGGCGCTCGCATGGCTGCGCCCTCTTCGAGAACGGCGATCTCAGGTGTTGGGGCTCGAATGCCGACGGGCAGCTCGGGAAGAACGGCACGGGTAACTCGTGGCCGGTCGTGTTGTCGGAGGTGACGTCGTTCGCTACGGGGATGCGGCACACCTGCGCCGTGAAGGCCGGAAAGCTCTACTGCTGGGGGACGTTCTACGTGAATCAACGGATGATCGTGAACGACTCGCCGCAGCAGTTCGATATCGGAGCCTCTTCCGTCAAAGAAATCCATGCCTCGGCACACGGCCTGCACAATTGCGCGCTCGTAGCCTCCGGCTCGCGGACGCGGATCAAGTGCTGGGGCAACGACGCGGCCATCACCACCGGCGCCATCGGCGTCATCGGGAACTTCGATCCGGACGAGGTGGCGAGCTATCCGTTCGTCAACGTCGACGGTGACGTCAAGGAGGTCGGGATCGGCTCCGCCTTCACCTGCGCGCTGCTCACGAACGGCAAAGTCCAGTGTTGGGGGACCGGACACTATGGTCAGCTCGGGCGACCACTCGACGACAGCCAGTGCACGAGCCCGTACTGTTTGGTTCCCGGCGACGCCGTCGACCTCGGGGCAGGGTTCTCCGTGGCGGCGCTCTCTTCGGGGAACGAGCATAGCTGCGCTCTCAGCACCAGCGGAGCCGTGAAGTGTTGGGGGCGCGGCTGGGTGGGACAGCTCGGAATCGGTGAAGCGGGCGTCACGCGCGGAACACTGGCAGAAGAGATGGGCAACGCGCTGCCGGCCGTCGATCTCGGGGGCACGGCGACGGCCGTCGCGGCGGGGGGAACCTTCTCGTGCGCGGTGCTCTCGACGGGCGGCGTCAAGTGCTGGGGCAACGCGTTCGAGGGCCGGCTCGCCCAACCGCAGCGGACCGGATCGGACCTCTCCAACCACCTTGGAGACGCGCCAGGCGAGCTCGGGGCGCAACTGCCGCCCATCGATCTCGGCTCGAACGCTCGGGCCATTCAGGTTGCGGCGGGCGAAGCGTTCGCTTGCGCCCTGCTCGACACCCGGCAGGTCAAGTGCTGGGGCAGCAACGCCGACGGGCAGCTTGGCGTGCAAACCGACGACACCATCGTGGGCGACGAAACGAGCGAGCTGGGCGCGAACCTGCGCGCGATCGCGTTCGATTGATCCGCGAATGGAATCGGGCGGCACCGAGCATGAGCTCACGCCGCCCGATTCGGCTCAGCCCCGAAATGGAATCGGGCGGCAACGAGGGGTGCTCGCGCCGCCCGATTGGGGCGACCTGGATTTCGGGCCGAGGGACCCGAAATCCAGGCTCGGCGGGGATCAGGGCTCGACGAAGAAGTCGGTGATCTCGAGGCCGGTGCCGCCGCTCCAGATCTCGAATCCGGCGAACACGTTGGTGAGGTACCACGACTCCTGCACGTAGCCGCGGCTCACGGCGTCGCGGATGAAGTCGCCGAGCTTGAACTCGAGCGAGTTGAGCGGCTGCTGCGCCACGTACGAGACACAGGGTTTGCCCGTCTGCGAATTGTTTCCATACCAGACGCTCCAGTTGCGGCCGGCGATGTTCGCCGTGCCGTTCTGCTGGAGGAGCATGCCGATCGGTTGCGCGCCGGGCGGATCGTGGAACCAGACCATGAGGTAGCCGCCGCTCGGAACGCTCGAGTCCGGATCGCCACCCGCTCCGGTGCTGAACCAAACGTCGTAGGAGACGTTGTAATCGCCCTGGGCGCCATTCGCCTGCCACGTGAGCGCGGTCGGGATGCTGCCGGCCATGATCGAGCTGACGGCTTTGGGCAAGCCGCTGTTCGCCGTGGAGCGCCCCGCGTTCGCGCCGATGAAGATCGACGGATACGAGGCAGGGGCCCCATTCGCTCCGGTGCCGTTCTGCGTGACGACTTTGAACTTCGTGCCCGGGCCGAAGCTGATCGTCTGCCCGGCGGTCGAGCCCCAGGCATTGTTCTGGACGATGTAGTCCTTGCCGTTACAGGTGACGTGCGCCGTCCCGAACTGATCGGAAATCGAGCCCTGGCCGGTGACCATGCTGCAACTGTTGGTGGTCCCGCCCGTGTTGCCATCGAGGACGGGCTTCAGCTTGCTCACGCAAACGTTGAACTCGCTGGCGCTCGTCGGGCCGATGGCGCTGACCTGAATCTGCAGATCGTGCGGCGTGCCCGCCGACCCGACCTCTTTGGTGCATGTCCCCGCCTCGACGGCCCAGTCGGGACACTCGACGTCCGTGAAGCAGACCTGACCCGACCAACCGTCGGTGAACGCCGGGATCTCGACGAACGGCGTGATCTTGCCATCGGTGTTCTCGAGCTGCGTAAAGCCGATCCGGACCGGGTTTTTGCCGCTGCTTCCCGTGAGCTCGATGTCGAAGCACTTGACCGGCCCCGTGTAGGCGCCCTTGACGGGATTGTCGCCGCCCGTCGAGTTGAGCTCGAAGCCGAGACCGCAGCCCCAGTTCGTGAAGTCCTCACCCGGGTCGACGGTGGCACCGCTGATGCAGCAGTTTCCGCTCGCGCACACGGTGTCCGGATCGGGGGTGCACGAGGTGCCATCGCCATAGGGATACCAGGCGCCCTGAATCGCGATAGGCGTGTCCTTCGCACACACCCAACCGGTCGGGTTCACCAGGTTTTCGATATCGGTCATGCATTCCCCGCCGCCGCTGCCGCCGGTGGAAGTGCCGCCCGTGCCGGGGTCCGGGGTGCCGCCCGTGGTCGGGGCGCCGCCATTGGTCGGGGGCGTGCCCGCGGTTCCGCCCTGCGTGGCGGGGGGCGAGCCGGCCATGCCACCAGAGCCGCCGCCCGGGTTGGTGCCACCCGTCACGCCCGTGTTGCCCGTATTACCCCTTTTGCCGCTGCCGCCCCTCCCGCCGGTCGGGGAGGTCGTTCCGCCGGTCGTTGCGCTGCCGCCATTGGACGAAGTGGTGCCGCCAGTTCCGCTCGGTTTACCCGGACTGTTCGATGGCTCTGCCGAACAACCCCAAATGAACAACCAACCAAGAAACAAAGGAGAGACGTACTTGCGCATCGGGAGGAACCTCGGAATCGGAAGTCGACTGACGACGGGCGCCGAGCCCAGTCTTGCACGGGGTTCGCACGGTGTGGGATGGGGATCTTATACACATTTGACGCTCCCGCCAAAAGGGAGAGGGTAAATCTGGGGGGTACAG
>QGUH01000989.1 GCA_003242355.1 Pseudomonadota bacterium | reverse complement strand
CCCTCAAACAATCTCAAGTTGCCCAATTGGACAGTTGGGAAAATCCCGCGGCGGAAAATTGCCTGGGGCCCAGGGTGACATCCTGGATTTTTCCGGCCGGGCGGCTCTCGCGCCCCCGCCTCTCCGCGCTCTAGGCGGAGGCGTAGTGCTGCTCGAAATCTTGCGCGAAGCGCTCGAGCTCGGAGTCCGGGAGGTCGTTGATGCCGGCGGCCGTGCGGCGCCCGCCGCCGGTCGGGAAGCGCCGGCAGAACGTGTCGGCCGTGACCTTGGCGTCGCTCGGCACGCGCAGGCTCACCATGAAGCCGCCGGTCGACTTGGGGTAGACGAGGGCGACCGCCGACGCGGCGTGCGCCTTCGCGAGATCGTTGGCGAGCACCCCGCTCGCGCGGCGTGCCCAGGGCTCGTTCGGGAGCACGAACAGAAGCGCGCCGGGCTTTGCGCTGCGCGGCTCGACTCGTCGCGCGCGCTCCATGTCGTCCCGATACCCGTCGCGCAGGGCGCGGTACGTGCTCGACGCGCGCGCGAACTCGAGGGGATCGGCGTACCCCTGCATCTGCTCGGAGAGCTCCGCGGGAGGCACGTGCAGATCGGCGATCGTTTCGCCGTACGCGTTGTAGTTGAGGCACACGCCGAGCGCGCGGAGCTCGGCCCGCGCCGCCTCGTCGAAGCCCGAAGCCCGTGCCAGCTCCTCGGCCACCTCCGTCAGGTTGTCGCCGTACGCGCCCGTGAGCGCCCAGGCGCGGTGCCGCCCCTCGAGGTAGCGATCGACGAGGAGGCTCGTGCACACGGTCGGGCTCGGATCGATGTGCGCGGTGAGCCCGGGATGATTCGGCAGCTCGCCGGCGAAGTGGTGATCGAAGTGGCGCCCGGACACCCCCGCCTCGAGCAGGCGCACGAGGCCCTTGCGGTTCGTGTCGAGCGAGACGTCGAGCACGGTGCAGGTGTCGCCCGCGCCCGCCGGGACGCGATCGAGCAAGGCGATGTCGCGTTTGACCCCCGTTATCAGGGTGGCGGCACCCGGTTCGGAAAGCCGGAGCTGCTGGAGGGCGCACAAGCCGTCGGCATCACCATTGAACGCAAAGTAGCGAGTCACTTCGTCGAGCCTCGTCGTCGGTGCGAGCCGTCTCGTCGGACGGGTGGATTCAGCGGGTCACGGTGAACACGCCGCGCGATTCGAGATACGCGACGATGAGCTCCGCGGCGCCTTCGGGGGTGGTCGTGGTCGTGTCGATACGAATTTCGGGGTTCTCCGGCGGCTCGTAGGGCGAGTCGATGCCGGTGAAGTTCTTGAGCTCGCCCCGGCGCGCCTTCTTGTACAGGCCCTTCGGGTCCCGTTGTTCGGCGACGGAGAGCGGCGTATCCACGAAGATCTCGATGAACTCGTCCGGCAAGAGCGCACGGGCCATCTGCCGCTCGGCGCGGAACGGCGAGATGAACGCGGTGCCGACGATGAGCCCGGCGTCCACCATCAGCTTGGCGACCTCGGCGATGCGGCGGATGTTCTCGACGCGATCGGCATCCGTGAAACCGAGGTCCTTGTTGAGCCCGTGACGGACGTTGTCTCCGTCGAGCAGGTAGCTGTGCCGCCCCAGACTGTGGAGCTTCTTGTCGACCAGGTTGGCGATGGTCGACTTGCCGGCGCCCGACAGCCCCGTGAACCAGAGCAGGCAGGGTTTTTGCCCCATCAGCGCCGAGCGCGCCGCCTTGTTCACGTCGAGCGCTTGCCAATGGACGTTCTGCGCGCGGCGGAGCGCGAAGTGCAGCACTCCGGCTCCGACCGTCTCGCTCGAGAGGCGATCGACGAGCACGAAGCTGCCGGTCGCGGCGCTCTCGCGCGACGGATCGAACGGAATCGGGCGGTCGAGCTCCAAGTTGCACACGCCGATTTCGGTCCGATGCAGCTTCGCGGCGGCGACACGCTCGAGCGTGTCGACGTTGATGCGGTGCTTGATCGGCGCGATCGTGGCGGTGACGCGGCCCCCGTTGACGTCGAGGTAGTAGCTGCGCCCGCGCAGCAGCGGCGAGGGGCTCATCCACACCACGGTGGCCTCGAACTGATGGGCGACTTCCGCCGGGCGATCGGCCTCGGCCACGAGATCGCCGCGCGCGGCCTCGACCCCGTCGTCGAGCACGAGCGTGACGGACTGCCCGGCGCTCGCCTGTTCGAGCTCGCCGCCGTGGACGAGGATGCGCGCGACGCGGCTCACGCGACCCGACGGCTGCACGCGCACGGCGCCGCCGCAGCGCACGCTGCCCGACACGATGGTGCCGGAGAGCGCGGGGCGGCCCCCGTCGCTCGTCACCGACCGC
>QGUH01000988.1 GCA_003242355.1 Pseudomonadota bacterium | reverse complement strand
GTCGGGCAGCGTGCGCGTGATCGAGGGCGGCGGAAATCGCCAGCGCCCCGATCGCCCCGCGGGCGATCTCGAGATCGTCGTGCACGTCGCCGAGCATCCCTTCTTCCGGCGAGACGGAGACGACATTCTCTGCAAGGTCCCGATCTCGTTCACTCAGGCCACGCTCGGCGGTGAAGTGGAAGTGCCGACGCTCGACGGCCGCGCGCTGCTCCGGATCCCCGCGGGCACGCGCGTGGGCAGCGTGCTCCGCATGAAAGGCAAAGGCATGCCGCATCGGATGCGCTCGGGGCGCGGCGATCAGCTCGTCGAAGTGACGGTCGAAATCCCCTCGAAGTTGAGCGAGCGCGCCCGACGGCTCATCGAGGAGCTCGGGCGGGAGCTCGGAGAGAACGTTCAGCCCCAACCGGCGAGCTTCATGGAGAAGCTCCGGGGCTTGTTCGGCTGAGGACGACGATGGAAGCGAAGCGAATCGGAATGGTCGGCGCAGGCAACATGGCGAGCGCCTTGATCCGCGGCATGCTCGCGAGCAAGCGCGTGGCTCCGGAGCAAATCCGCGCGAGCGACGAGCGCAAAGAACGCCTGGTCGAGATCGAAGCGGAGTACGGCATCCGAACGCACCAGGACAACCGCGAGCTCGTGTCGTGGGCGAACGTGGTCGTCATCGCCGTCAAACCGCAGGTCGTCGACCGCGTGCTCGGCCAGCTCGAGAAGGTGTTCTTGCCCGACACGCTCGTCGTCTCCATCGCCGCGGGCGTGCCGATCCGCGCGCTCGAAGCGCGCCTGCCGCCCTCGGTGCGGGTCGTGCGCGCGATGCCGAACACGGCAGCCATCGCCCTCGCCGGCGCCACTGGCATCGCTCCCGGCTCTCGCGCGACACCCGCGGATCTCGAAGTCACGCGCGCGCTGTTCGATGCGACCGGGCGCTCCGTCGTGCTCGACGAGAGTCTCATCGACGCCGTCACGGGCCTCTCCGGGAGCGGTCCCGCATACGTGATGCTGATGATCGAAGCGCTCGCCGACGGCGGCGTGAAAGTGGGCCTGCATCGCGACACCGCGCTCTTGCTCGCCGCTCAAACCGTTTACGGCTCTGCCAAGCTCTTGCTCGACACGGGCGAGCACCCCGGTCGCCTCAAAGACATGGTGACGAGCCCGGGCGGCACTGCGATTGCGGGACTGCACACGCTCGAATCCGGCGGCCTGCGCCGGACTCTGATCGACGCCGTGGATGCCGCCACGCGCCGGGCGCAAGAGCTCGGTGAACAGATGGCGAAGAAGCTCGAAGGCGGCTGATCGCGCGCTTCGGACCGGGGCGACCCCGAACGCGGCAGCGGCCTGAAATAAAGTGTCCGCGTGAAGGGGCCGGGGGGGGGACAGCCTCGCTCCACGCGGACGCAAGTGCATTACCAGTAGCGCGCTCTGAAAGCAAACCCCTTTGCGCGCTTTCAACACTCGAATGCTCGGAGTGCGCTCCTCACCCGCCGGGGCACCATGCTCATCCGCGAGGGTGAGGATTCCAGTCCCGAAACGGGGCGCGCCGGACCGCTGGCCGCCCTGCGCGCGCCGAAACACCATCGAGCGCACGGGCCAACCCACCGAGCCGTTCGCCCGAGGTCACTTGCTGGAGAGCTGGCCGGGGCCGTCGGCTCACTGACAGCGAAATTCGAAGCGCCGGCCCCCTTCCGCGCGATCGGTGAGCACGAGCGGTACGGTCTCTGCACGCGCGCTCGCACTGGTCGATCGGGCGGGCGTGGTCCGAATCGCACGATCCGCCTGCGCAGCGAGCGACTGAACGCAGACCCCGTAAGGGGTGGCGATGAACCGCCCCTCGACGGCCCGCGCAGAAATCTCCCCTTCGTTGCCGGGGAAGTCGACGTACGGCTCGAGACCGAGGCGGCCTTCGAGCAAAAACCCTTCCTCGTCTTCGCCGCAGACACGGGGCAACCGCGCGAGAGCGCGCGCCGGGATCTCGATGCCAGCGTCGGAGGCGCCGGTGCGGGGGTCGATGGGGAACACGTACCAATGCGCGCTTCGCATCCAGATCCCGAGGCTTTCTCCGCGAGTGCTCCGAACGAGCACGGGCGCGCCGACGCGACCGAACGGAACGTCACGATACTCGCCCACCAGGCGCGGACCGTTGGCTTCGAGCGCGAAGATACGAAACGTACGAGCGTCTTGTTGCGTGGCGACGTGCCAAACGGGGCCGAGCCGAACGGCCGAGGTGAGCGATCCGATCCCCTGGCGCGGCGCGTTGCCGATCGCACGAATCGGGCGGTTTTCCTCGACGATGTAAAGGTCCGTCGTTCCGCGGTAGC
>QGUH01000098.1 GCA_003242355.1 Pseudomonadota bacterium | reverse complement strand
TTTGAAAGCTGTTTTTGGGTGGGGGCCCCGGGGTACGGGTGCACCGGCCTCGGCCGCGGTTGGCAACTCGGGTTTTTCACGGTGCTCGCGCTCGTGCTCGTGCTCATGCTGCGCGCCGTGTGGCCCAAGCTCCGTGAGAAGACGGGCTCCCGCACGCTCGTCTGGATGTTCACGGGCGCGACCATCGCCATCGGGCTGATGTACGGCGGCGCGTTGTTCTTCTCCGCCAAGACGCACCTCACCGTCATGGAGTACTGGCGCTGGTGGGTCGTGCACCTGTGGGTGGAGGGCTTCTTCGAGGTGTTCGCAACGGCGGCGTTGTCGCTCCTGTTCGCGAAGATGGGCCTCGTCGAAGCGCGCCATGCCGGCCGCGCGGTGATCGCGTCGAGCGCGCTGTTCCTGTTCGGCGGCATTCCCGGCACCCTCCACCACCTGTACTTCAGCGGCACGCCCACCTCGGCGCTCGCCATCGGCGCCACGTTCAGCGCGCTCGAAGTCGTCCCGCTCACGCTGATCGGCTTCGAAGCCCTGCGGACCTTGCGCCTCGAGCGCGCGGCCCCCTTCGTGCAGCGCTATCGCTGGCCGATCCGCTTCTTCGTGGCGGTCTCGTTCTGGAACGCCGTGGGCGCTGGCTTCTTCGGCTTCCTGATCAACCCGCCCATCGCGCTCTACTTCATGCAGGGGCTCAACACGACGCCCGTGCACGCGCATACGGCGCTGTTCGGGGTCTACGGCCTGCTCGCGCTCGGCCTGTGCCTGGTCGTGGCGCGGCGTCTGACCGGCGAGCGCCCCTGGAACGAGCGCGCGCTCGCGCTGGGCTTCTGGTCCATGAACATCGGCCTCGGCGCGATGGTCGCGTTCAGCTTGCTGCCCATCGGGCTCGCCCAAACGATCGCGAGCGTGGACACGGGCCTCTGGTATGCGCGCAGCGCCGACTTCCTCCAGCAACCCTGGCTGGAAGCCCTGCGCTGGCTCCGCATGCCCGGCGACGTGGTGTTCCTGTTCGGCGTGGCCGCTTTCGTGTGGTTCCTGATCGGCCTCGTGCGTGGGCACAGCTACGTGCCCATCGAGGAGGAAGCGCCGGAACCGGCCGTGACGCCCGCCGAGTAGCGCGCCTTTTCGGCGCAAGATTCCCGCACGGTTGGCACCTGGGGCAGAAAGCCGCGGCTCGTCGGAAACGACGGGCCGCGGCTTTCCTTTTGGTCGTTCCGCGCTCTGGTTTTCCCCCTTCTCGCCCGTCGTCCCCGTCGCGCTTCTTCCACTCCGCACGCCCGCGCGGTTTCCCGCTGCGTTGCTGGGTCTTTTCGCCCCACCACGGGGCTCTCCTCGCTCCGCGGGGGTCGGCGAAAAAAAAGAGAGCCGACCGATGAAATCCGCCGGCACGTGGGGTCAAAACGACGGTGGCGCCCAGCGAGCGGCTGCCCCGAACGCAAGGAGAACGGAAATGACGACCCCCACCCCCGGATCCATCGTGCCGTGCCTCTGGTTCGACGACCAAGCCGAGGCTGCTGCAGCCTTCTATACGGATACCTTCCCGGACGGTCGCATCACGGGCCGATCGTACTACTCGACGCTCAACGATAACCCGGCGGGCAAGCCGCGGGGCAGCCTGCTCACGGTCGAGTTCGAGATCGGCGGCATGGCCTTCACGGCGCTCAACGGTGGGCCCATCTTCACGATCACCCCGGTCGTCTCGTTCTTCTTCCAGGCCGACACGGCAGCCGAGGTGGACCGGCTCTACGCGCGCCTCGTGGAAGGCGGCAAACCCTTGATGGACCTCGGCACGTACCCCTGGAGCGAACGGTACGCCTGGGTGCAAGACCGCTTCGGCGTGTCCTGGCAGCTCATGGCGGGGCCTCGCTTCACGGGCAAGGCGCGCATCGCGCCGTGCCTCATGTTCACCGGCAAACGGCACGGCCGCGCCGAAGAGGCGCTCAATCGGTACGCACGCGTGCTGCACGACGCGCGCATCGAATCGATCGCGCGCTACGCGCCGGGAGAGGGCCCGGAGAACACGGTGAAGCACGGTCGCCTGGTCGTGGGCGACCAAACGCTCGTGGCGATGGACAGCCACGTGAGCCCCGATCTCGCGTTCAACGAGGCCGTCTCCCTGCAGCTCATGTGCAAGGACCAGGCCGAAGTGGACGAGTACTGGGAGACCCTCGCCGCGGAGGGCGGCGAGCATCAACCCTGCGGTTGGCTCAAAGACAAGTTCGGCGTGTCGTGGCAAGTGGTCCCTGCCGTCCTCGGCGAGTGGCTCAACAGCACGGACCAGGTGGCGCGCGATCGCGCGTTCGATGCGGTGATGAAGATGGGCAAACTCGACATCGCCGCCATCGAACGAGCCTTCAAGGGCGTCGGCTGAGCGCGCCACGCGGCGGGCTCGCCGCAAGCGGCGCGCGGCGAGCCCTTCCGAGCGGGAACTCCGCTCGCACGCGCGCGCCCACGCGCTCAGCCTTCGGCGGCTCCGACCGGATCACCCAGTTCGATGGGGACTGCGTCGTCGCGCGCCTCGACGGCGCGCCCACGCGCGCGTGCCGACGCGCTCAGCCTTCGGCGGCTTCGTCGAGCTCTCCCATTCCGGCGGGAGTCGGCGTCGAGTCGCGGCGCAGCCGTCCCGACGGAGCGACCCGGGCGATCTCGCGAACGAGCTCGCGGACGTCGGTCTTCGTGTGGTGGCAATTGATCATGATGCGGAGCCCCGCGCGCCGGCGCGGAACGGCCGGGAACACGGCCACGTTCACGAAGTAACCCGCCGCCTTCAACGCCGCGCCCGCCTGCACCGCATCGTCCTCGTCGCCAATCTCGATGAAACGAATCGGCGAGGGGAGCTGTGCCGCGTGCAAGAGCCCCGCGTCGAGCGCTGCGCCGTCGAACTCCTCGATCAACGATTGCAAGCCCTCTTGCAGCGCCGGCAGCTCGTCCGAAAGGCAGATCTTGGCGGCCTCGATGCCGGCTCCGAGCTGCGCGGGCTGCAGCGGGCCCGAGAAGATCAGCGTGCTCCCGCAGGTGAACACGCGATCGGCGAGCTCGGGATCGGGAAACACGAACGCGGCCCCGGCTCCGGCGAATCCTTTGGAGAGGCCGAGCGTCACCACCATGTTCGGGTGAATCGCGCGCTCACCGAGCACCACTCCGGCGCCGTGCCGCCCCTTCCACGCAACGCCGTGCGAATCGTCCACGTACGCGAAGAGTCGGGGGTTGTCCTCGAGCAAGGCGTAGAGCTGCCCGGTGTCGATGACGTCACCGTGCATGCTGTACACGCCGTCGCACAGGAAGAACACGCGCTCGTGGCGACGAGCGAGCGCCCGCGCGCGATGCGCCACGCGATCGAGCCGCCCATGCGGCACGACCTCGCAATGCGCGCCGATGCTCCGCAGCGTCGGCAGCACCGCCTGCACGCTGTTGTGGACTTGCAAGTCGAACAGCACCGCGTCGTTCTCTCCCACCAGCACGGGCAGCGCCGCCATGTGCCCGAGAGAGGTCGTCTGCGTGACGATCACCCGTGCGCCGCCGACCATTCGCGAAAGCAGCCCCTCGTACTCGGCGTAGAGCGGCGCCGACACGTAGGCGCGCGACGAAGAAAACTGAACGCCGAAGCGCTCCACGGCTTCGCACGCCCCACGCTTGAGCCGAGCATCCTTCTCGAGCCCGAGGTAGGAGCAGCTCGCGAAATTGAGCACCTGCTGACCGTCGAGGCGCAGCGTGCGCCCATCGAGGCGACGATCCTCCGCGGTTCGGTGAATCAACCCATGGGATCGAAGCCGAGACGCCGTCGCCAGCATCGTGCTGATGCGTTCTTCGTGGCCGGCGCGAATGGATCGGGAAAAAGACAAAGCCGTCATGGAGACCTCGTTGGGTTGAAGTGAGCGTCTGCGCACATCAAACCACTTCCGAGGGTGACACGCATGTTCCATCCCGAGAAATTGCGCGCCCGTTCGCACGTTTCCGAACGCCTTCACTCGGGTTTCTGGGGTCAGGGGTTTCCGCGTCGTGTTCTCGGAAAAGGCCGATTCCTCACGGCTTTTCGCTGCCTTCGCGGGCTCGCCGTCGCCTCGTCGGGGCGACGCGCGGCGCCTCTCGGGCCCGATGCCGGCGACGGATCGGCGTCCTCGCCGCGTTCACACGCACCCACCCCCCGCAGTGAATTCCTTACCCCCGGAAGTGAACTCCGCGGGGCCCGCAAACGCTCGGTTCGACGTCGCTTTTCGTTTGTTTCGTCGTACTCCTTATCGTTTTTTTGCTCCAGCGCTCCCGCCGTCCGCCGCACGGCGAGCTTCGGCCTTCGCAGCCGTCACAGAACGGAAACGTGAGCCTGGATCTCGAACGGCGGAGCCCCTTCGCCCGAGGGTCGACGACGCCTTCTCACTAGGACGGAACGTTCTCGCCTCGATGCGGACTCACCGCCCACGGAAACCGAGGACTCGGCTAACATCGGTTCTCCGGCGCGTCTCGGAGTGTCATGAGTTTCGTGGCGGTCGTCTCGGTGGTCGCTTCCTCGGTCGAAGCGGTGATGGCCGTGCTGGCCTTCGTTTTCTCCCGAGCGCCGGGGTGGCGGCACCTCCGGGTGTTCGCGGTGGTCGCCATCACTGCGGCGGCTTACAGCGCGGTGAACGTCGTCTTTACGTCGGAAGGTGCAGCGAGCGCGACGTTGCTCACCGCAGCGCTCGGCATCAATTACCTCGCCGCGTGTTTGCATTGCGCTGCCTGGCTCGTCTACTGCCGGGTACAGTACGGAGACGACCTCCGCTCGTTCGAGCGCACCGCGGTCGTGGTGCTGCTCACGCTCGGCGTCCTGGGCTTCGTCCCCGGCATCCTTGCGAGTGGCGCCATCGAAGCGCAGCACGTGGGGTGGGCGGGCGTCACGTACACGGTCCCGAGCCTCACGCTGCTCGGCGCGTTGCTCCTGCCGCTGCCGCCCATCGTCCTGCTCGTCCCGCTCCGGCGCTACTTCGTGAAGACGCGTGAGCGCGTGCCGGGAGCGAGCTGGCATTTTCTGGCGTTCTGCGTGTTCTTCTTGCTCGCCCTGAACGAGGCGCTCGCCTCGGTCGGCGCTTTCGAGAACATCTACCTGGCGGACGTCGGCTTCCTGGTCGCCGTGCTGAGCGTGGTTGCGGAGATGGCGACTCGAGTCGTTACCGACGCCAACCGCCTCCTCGACATGTCGCGCGACCTGTCCCGCCAAGTGGAGGAGCGGACGCAAGAGCTCCTGGAAGCCCGCGAAGGCCTGTTGCGCGCCGAACGACTGAGCGCCCTCGGCAGGCTGAGCGCGAGCGTGGGGCACGAGATCAACAATCCGCTGTCGTACGTGGTCGGCAATCTCGAGTACGCTCTGCGGGAGCTGGAGCGCCCGGGAACGCCGCGACTCGTGCTCGAGGCGCTGCGCGATGCACACGGAGGCGCCGAGCGCATCCGTCGCATCGTCAGGGAGCTCCGGATCTTCGGCAGAGGCGCGCCCGAGCATCACCGCGAGCTCACCGATCCCGTGGAAGCGCTCCGCAGCGCGCTGCGCCTGACCGGCAACGAAATCCGCTGCCGGGCGCGCCTCGTTCAGGATCTCGAGCCGGTGCCGACGGTGCTGGCCGACCCGACCCAGCTCACGCAGGTGTTCGTCAACCTGCTCCTGAACGCCGCGCAGGCGATCCCCGAAACGTTGGGCGCCGACCAGGGCGTGATCACGGTGCGATCGCGCACGCTGTCCGACGGCCGCATCGGCATCGAAGTGAGCGACACGGGCACGGGCATCTCGGAGCGGGATCAGCGCCGCTTGTTCGAGCCGTTCTTCACGACCAAGCCTCAGGACCAGGGCACGGGGCTGGGCTTGTTCGTCTCGCTCGGCATCGTCACGAGCTTCGGCGGCAACATCGACGTCGAAAGCAAGCTGGGCGTCGGCACCACGGTGCGCGTGCTGCTTCCGCCCCCACCGCCCGGCGCTCGTTTCAAGCAGGGCAGCGTGAGCACGCCGCCCCCGCCGTCTCGGGACAAGCGCCTGCTCGTCGTCGACGACGACGTGCTCGTCGCGCGCACCCTCGTGCGATTGCTCAAGGGCCACCACGTCGAGATCGTGACGAGCGGGCACGCGGCGCTCGAGCGGTTGCGCAAGGACGGAGCCAGCTTCGATCTGGTGCTCTGCGACCTGATGATGCCCGGCATGACGGGCATGGAGCTCTTCGAAGAAATCGAACGCTGCCAGCCCTCGCTGGCCGACCGGTTCGTCTTCATCAGCGGTGGGGGTGTGACCGATCGCTCCCACCAGTTCATCGAGAACCACCGCGAGCGCGTGCTCTCCAAGCCCCTCGACTGCCGCGCGATCTCCCGCGTGCTCGCGCATCGGGTGCACGGCCCTCGGGCCGCGGTGACCGAATCGTGAACTCCGGCGTACGACTCGTGTACGCCGGGATCAACTCGGCTCGGGCGTGCGCTGCTGCCGCGCGCCCGTCTGGCTGGGAGGGCAGAGCCCGCGCGCTTCGAGCAAGGTGCGCACGACGGCGAGCTCGGAGGCGAGCTCCTCACCGACGTGCGCGGCGAGCGTCGGGCTTCCGTTCTTGACCAGCCGCTCGAGCGCTTCGGCCAGTGCGGCCATGCGGACCGCGCCGAAATTGGCCGAGGCGCCCTTGATCGAGTGCGCCAACGCGAGACAGCCTTCTCGATTCGAGTCACCGAGCGCCCGCTGCAACGACGTGACGCGGCGGCCGACGTCGTCCAGGAAAATCTCGGCGAGCTCGAGGGCCACGGCGGTTCCGGCCTCGCTCGCGAGCTCCTCGATCCGACTCGGATCGAGCCGCTCGGCGTCGTCGATCGGAGCGCTCGGATCGAGGCTCGGGATCGAGGGCGTGCGCTCGGCCTCGCGTGCGCGAGCGACCCAATACGGGACGCGCTCGCGCAGCGGGCGGAACTCGAACGGCTTGGTGATCACGTCGTCCATGCCGGCTGCGCGACACGCCTCGCGCAAGCCGTCGATCCCCGCGGCCGTGACGGCAATCACCGGAACCCGATCCCGCTCGCTCTCGAGCCGCCGAATTTCCCGAGCCGTCTCGAAGCCATCGACGCCCGGGAGGTGGCAATCCATGAGCACGATGTCGTAAACGGCCGTGGCGAACTTCTGCACGGCGTCCATCCCGGACACCGCCGTATCGACGCGGCAGCCCACCGCTGCGAGCGCGCGCTCGAGGAGCGCGCGGGTGAAATCGTCGTCTTCGACGACGAGCACGCGGCCGCCCTCGCCGCCCATGGAATCGGGGGGCAAGCTGTCGCGGTCCATCGACACCGACTCCCTGCGAAGCACCCGGGTGAGCATCTGCGCGCCCGACAGCGCCCCCTGAGCGAGCCGCCGCTGCTCGACGTCGAGGTCGGTCTCGAGCAACAGCTCGAGGGCGCCCACGATGGCCGTGAGCGCGGTGACGAGATCGCTCCCGTCTCGGTCGATGTCTCGATCGCGAGGTTCCGTCACGCCACGTCCTGAGAGAGGTCGAGCGTCGCAATACGCCGATAGAGCGTAGCACGCCCGATGCCGAGCAGTTTCGCGGCTTTACCGACGCTGCCGCGCGTGGCGCGCAGCGCGCGCTGAATCGCGCGCCGTTCGAGCTCGTGGAGCGGAATGATCTCCTCTTCCTCCGCGGCTCGCGCCTGACCGTTGGTGTTCTGCGGTGGGATCGAGGGCAACACCGTATTTCGGATGTCGGCGGGAAGATCCGCGAGGGTGATCTCGTCTCCGCGACAGGCGAGCAAGCTCCGGTGCACGACGTTCTGCAGCTCCCGCACGTTGCCCGGCCATCGATACCGGCAGAGCGCATCGAGCGCCTCGGGCGAGATGCGCTTGACCTTGCGCGCGACTCCTTCCTCGAGCGTGTTCAGGAAGTGGCCGACGAGCAGCGGAATGTCGTCGGTACGCTCCCGAAGTGGAGGAAGGTGTATGGGGTACACCACGAGCCGGAAGTAGAGATCTTCGCGGAAACGCCCGGCTTCGACCTCCGCCCGCAAGTCGCGGTGCGTCGCACACACGATGCGAACGTCGATCGGGATCTCGGTCGAGCCGCCCACGCGGCGGATCACCTTCTCCTGCAGCGTGCGCAACAGGCTCGCTTGCGTGGAGAGGCTCATTTCGCCGAGCTCGTCGAGGAACAGCGTGCCCCCGTGCGCTTGCTCGAAGCAGCCGCGCCGCGTGCTGATCGCGCCCGTGAAGGCGCCGCGCTCGTGGCCGAAGAGCTCGGATTCCTGGAGGGATTCCGGGATTCCGGCGCAGTTGATGGCGATAAAAGGTCCCCGTCGCCGCTGGCTGCCGGCGTGGATGGCCCGCGCGATCAGCTCCTTGCCGGTTCCGCTCTCGCCGAAGACGCACACCGCGACGTCGCTCGAGAGCACGCGTTCCACCTGGCGAGCGAGCTCGCGCATCTTCGGGCTCTGCCCGACGATCGAGCCGAGCACGCTCCGCTCGCCGAGGGCGCTTTCGAGCCGCCGCACGCTGACGACGAGCTCGCGGCGTTCGCGCGCGCGATTGACCGCGAGCAGCAGGCGATCGCGATCGAGGGGCTTGGTGACGTAGTCGTACGCGCCGGCGCGCATCGCCGCGACGGCAGTCTCGAGCTCGCGCTGGGCGGTCACCACGATGATCGGCAAGTCTGCATCACGGGCGCGCAGGTGCTGAATCACCTTGAATCCACCCACCTCGCCGAGCCCCAGGTCGACGCACGCCACGGCGGCACCTTCGCCGTCTCCGAAGAGAGCGCTCTCTCCCGAGTCGTGCTCGACCACGCGGTAACCGGCGTGCTCGAGCCAGGCGCGCATCAGTCGTCGAGAAGGCGGACCGTGATCCACGAACCAACGAGG
>QGUH01000987.1 GCA_003242355.1 Pseudomonadota bacterium | reverse complement strand
CGCCGGTGCTTCCGCCCGGTTTTGCGGGTGGCGGCCGTCGCGTGGGGGGCCGGGGGGGTCGAAATGTGCGGACACGGGACGACCTCGGCGGGGCGAGCAGTGTGACCCGCCTCGGTGCTCAGCTCGCCAGGCCCGCGCGTTCGAGCAGGTCGTTCGAGAAGGTGCGGCGGCCGGCTGGGGTCAGGAAGGCGCGGCGGGCCGCGAGCCATGCGTCGAGGCGAGTGCCGTAGGCGCGGCGGAAGTGCGCGGGGTCGTTCTTCAGGATTTGACCCCAGTGCAGCGTGTACGGAACGTTGCGGCGCTCGAGCTCGTTCCAGATGCGGTCGTAGGCTTCGAGCGCGCGCTGCGAACCGGCGGCGGGCAGCTCGATGGTGCACGTGAAAGGCTCGTGGTGGGTGAACGCCAGGAGCGCCGCGGAGGCCCGTACGTAGCGCACGGCGGCCAGCCCCGCGAACGGAAAGTCGTTGGCGACGGCGAGGACGGCCTCGACCGCGTTCTCCGCGTGCAGGAGGGGCACGCCGAGCTCGGTGCTGACCACGGAGCCTCGAAGTGTGGTGGAGCCGAACGCTTGTGCCGGCGTGCCGAGCTCACCATCCTGCGGTTCGAACTCGCGCTCGAGCAGCTCCTCGACGGCGTAGGGCAAGAGCGCGGGCGCCACGTCTCCGATCGCGCCGATGACGCTCAGCACGTCGTCGCTCGGACGCATGATCACGCGCGTGTCGGTGGTGGTTGGAGCGGCGGGAAGTGCCGAGTAGGGGCGCTGGTACATGAAGCGCACGTAGGCGCCCTGCCGATCGCGGCGCGCGTAGGGATTGAGGACCACTTCGTAGTGGAACGGCAGCCCCCTTCCGTCGGGCAAATCGAGCCCGGAGACGTCGAGCGTCGAGAGCGACGGCCGCACGCGATCGTAGCTGTACGGGCGGACGTGCCGTTCCAAGAGATAGATCGGAACCGCCATGAACAGCGCGGCATGGATGAGCCCGAAGCTCCCGAACGAAACCAGGAGCGCATTGAACAGCCGATCGTCCCGCCGGAGCTCCGTGCCGAGCGTTTCACAGAACTTCCGGCTCACGACCGGGCGGCTCGCCGGCTCCACCCAGTAGTCTCGGCCGCCCTCTCCGACCACGTGCAGGCCGGCGACGTAGTCCTGCATCGAGCCGACCATGTTCGCTGCACCGTGCGTGCCGGTCGAGAAGGCGCCGCAGAAGGTCTGCCCGTTGCTCGCGCCCGAGGTGGGCAGTGCGAGCCCACGCCGTTCGAGAATGCGATTGAGCTCGAGCACGCTCGTTCCGCACTGCGTGAAGACGAGGTACTCCGGGTTTCCCGCGTAGGCCGGATCCACATTCTCCGGCTTGAGGCCGACGTCGACGTAGTTGAGGGGCTTGGTGTTCACCATGTAGTCGCGCGTCACGGCCGCTTCCGAAAGCGACCACGCCCCGCCCAAGGCCCGCACGCGTTTCCCGTCGGCCTCCGCGTGCTGCACGATTCGCGAGAGGGCGCGAAGACCGGGCTCCCAACGCCGCGTGGTCGGACGAGAGCGATCGCTCCAGCGATTCCAGGCGTCGTAGAGGCGGGCCACCTCGACTTGCACGTTGCGGTGCCAGTTGACGAAACGAACGTTGCTCTCGAAGACAATGAGCGGTTCCGGCACGGTCCCTCCTTCGGCACGCTCTCTCCGATCCGGGGCGCCGCACGCGCCGCCGACACCGCGGAGAGTCGGGCGTAGTTCAGTCCATCGACGCGCTAGAGCTCGTCTCCTTCGTTTTCGCCGCTCGGCCCCTGGTCCTTCGCGCAGCGCCACTCGACGTTGACCGGCGACGTGATGCCGAGCGTGACCAGCGTCAACATCACGAAACCGAAGTTCGTCGATACCGTGACCTCGCTCACTCCGTTGCCCATGCAGTTTCCGGCGGCAATTTCGGGCTGCGCGAGGCCCCAGAACATCGGCCACACCGTCTCGGACTTGGGCTGGGTCGCATGCGGCATCTCCGGCGGCGCGAGCCGGGCGCGGTAGCAGCCCGGTAGCAAGAAGAGCAGCCATACCAGGAGGACTTTGAGCGACCCGAGCACTCCAGTCGATTGGAGGGGCGGCGCGGCCGTCGCGGCGTGGGGGGCGCTCGACGCTCGTCGCGCACGCCGCCCTCGTTGCAGTTCATACTCCTCCGCCTCGACTCCGAGCTGCATCGTCGTTCCCTCGGTGCGCAGGCCATCGCTGGCCCACGAGAACCTACTACACAGCAAGCGTGGGCGCTCAGTCAATGGTCATGAGTCGATGAACGTGCGACGGGCGTTGCACTGCTCTTCGTGGCGCGAAAACACG
>QGUH01000986.1 GCA_003242355.1 Pseudomonadota bacterium | reverse complement strand
CATCAGCAGAGTCTCCCCGTCTGCGACTTGCCGCCGGTCAGCACGTAGTCCTCGAACGACTTCCGGAACTTCTTGACGAAGGAAAGCATGGGCTGAGCCGCGCCGTCGCCGAAGGCGCAGATGGTGTTTCCGGTGATGTTGCTCGCGATCTCGTGGATCTGGTCGAGCTCATCCATGGTCGCCGTGCCCGCGACGATCTTGTTGAGGATACGCTCGATCCAGCCGCAGCCCTCGCGGCACGGCGTGCACTGCCCGCACGACTCGTGCTTGTAGAAGCGGATGAGGTTCTGGGTGGCGAGCACCGGATCCGCGACGTCGCTGAGCACGATGGCGCAGCAGGTGCCGAGCATGCTGCCGACCGCACGGAAGGTGTCGACGCCGAGCGGCAGGTCCAGAATGCTCTTGCCGTTGTACGGCTCGAAGCGCGGGTCGTTCGGCACGTTCACGATCTCGTCCGGCAGGTGAACCGGGCAGGACGAGCCCCCCGGGATCACCGCGAGCAGCTTGCGATCGTCGAGGATGCCCCCGCCGAGATCGTAGATGAGCTCGCGTAACGTGAGGCCCACCGCGCATTCGTAGATGCCGGGGCGCTTGACGTGCCCACTCACGCCGAACAGGCGCGCGCCGCCATCGTTGAAGTGATGCAGCGCGGAAAGGCGGCTGAACGCGTCGCCGCCCGTCACGAAGACGCTCGGCATGATCGCGATCGTCTCGACGTTGTTGACCGTCGTCGGGCAACCGAAGGCCCCGTACTGGGCCGGGAAGGGCGGCTTGAGCCGCGGCTCGCCGCGCTTGCCCTCGAGCGAGTTCAAGAGCGCGGTCTCCTCGCCGCAGATGTACGCACCGGCGCCCGTGTGCACGTAGACGTCGACGGCGTAGTTGCCACCGAACGGCGTCCGCCCGAGATACCCGCGCGCCCGCGCCTCGTGAATCGCACGCCAGAGCCGCTCCTTGGCGAGGTGCAGCTCGTCGCGCACGTAGATGTACGCGGCGTGCGCCCCGATGGCGTAGCAGCCGATGATGCAGCCCTCGATTAGGGCGTGCGGGTTCATCTCCATGATCGTCCGGTCCTTGAAGGTCCCGGGCTCGCCCTCGTCGGCGTTGACCACGAGATAGTGCGGCTTCTTCGACTCCTTCGGCATGAAGCTCCACTTCGTGCCGCAGTCGAATCCCGCGCCGCCGCGCCCGCGAATGTGCGCCTTCTTCGCCTCGTCGATGACCAGCTCGCGCGTCATCGAGAGCGCCCTGCGCACGCCCCGATAGCCGCCGGCGGCTTCGTACGCGGCGAGCGTCCAGCTCTCGGGCTTGCCGTACGAGTGCGAAAGGTACGTGGTGCGCTGGAGCATCGCGCTCACCCTTTCGTGAGACGGTCGAGGACGCGATCCACTTCCTCGATCGTGAGGTTTTCGTAGTAGCGCTTGTCGACTTGCATCATCGGTCCGGTGCCGCACGAGGCCAGACACTCGGCCGTTCGCAGCGTCACCTTGCCGTCCGGGCTCGTCTCCCCCGCGCGACAGCCGAGGCGCTTCTCGCAATGTTCGAGAATGCGATCCGCGCCGCGGAGCGCACAGGAGAGCGTGCGGCACACCCAGACCTGGTGCTTGCCGACGGGCTTCTGGTTGAAGAGCGTGTAGAAAGTAACGACGCCTTTGACGTGCGCGGTGCTCAGATCGAGCTTGCGTGCGACGTACTCGATGACCTCATCGGACACCCAGTTGCCGTTCTGCTCCTGACAGAAGTGCAGAACGGGAATGCACGCTGCCATCCTGTTCGGATAGCGGGACACGATCTCTTCGAGTTCGCGCTCGCGCTCGGCGCTCAGGGCGAATGCCATGAAACGTTCCGGTTGGGGTTCCTTAGTTGCGCGCCGAGGTATAGCCCCGAAACGCAAAAGTGCTCGTCCGGGCTTCCGGGCGAGCGAACCGTAGTGAGGGCAAATGCGAGGTGTCAAGGGTGCTACATCGTGCCCAGCTTTTCCTCACGACGCGCTTGAGAAGCGCGCCCCGTGGAAGTAGGCTCGGAGCCCCATAACGTCAGCCGACGTCAGCTTCGACTAGCCAGGAAGGTGCCCGTTGTTTTGCCCGAACTGTGGGACCGAGAATACCGATGCGGCGACGACCTGCAAGAAGTGCGGGTTCAACCTGAAGAGCGCCGCCGCCCCCAAGTTCAAGGGAACGATGCTCATGATGAACACGCCGGCGGCGCCGCGCCCGGGAACGCCGGGTGCGTCGTCGTCTGCGGGCACCACACCGCCGCCTCCTCCGGGCGCAGGGCGCGCCCGCCGACAAGAAAGCAGCCTGGCGTTGCGCCCCCCGGCATCTCGC
>QGUH01000985.1 GCA_003242355.1 Pseudomonadota bacterium | reverse complement strand
AAGGGCGCGTTCCCGGTTTGTGTGATTTCCCGCAAGGCAAAAAGCAGGAAGGGGGGGCGGTGCGTGGCGCGCGAGGAGGGTGAAAGGCTCGTGGCCGAGCTCGTTGCGCTCGCGCGGGGCGAGCTCTCGGGTGAGCCGCCGCGCTCGACCGTGCGGGCATTGCCGCCGTTGCGGCGCCCGGCGCCGCGATCGTTCCGGCGCCCCGTTTCGTGGGCGCTCGCGGCCGCGGCGCTGGCGACGGTGCTGGTGGCTTTCCTGCTCGTGCGGCCCGATCCGATCACGTATCGGGTGGTCAACGGGACGGAGGTCGCGGGCACGGTGGTGGGCGCGACCGAATCGACACGGCTCCGCTTCTCGGAGGGCTCGGAGGTGGTGCTCGCTCCGGGAGCGGAAGCGCAAGTGGCGACGCTCGATGCGCACGGCGGCACGCTGCGCGTTCGGCGCGGACGGGTGCGGGTCGCGATCACGCCGCGCGCGGACGCGAATTGGGTGGTGCACGCGGGTCCGTATGCGGTGCGCGTGACGGGAACGGAGTTCGACCTCAGTTGGAACGACGCGGAGCGCCGGTTCGAAGTGGCGATGCACGCGGGTTCCGTCGAAGTCACGAGCGCGGTGCTGCCCGGGCCGATTCGGCTCGCGGCCGGCCAGCGCCTGGTGCGGCGCGACGACGCCGCGCCCGAGGTGACCGAGGTCGCTGCACTGGCTCCGCCCGTTTCGGCACCAGCCGAGGCGCGCGAAGAGACGCCGCCCGCGTCGACGGCGAAGCCGGCGCCACCCACGAGCAAGCCCACGCGCGAAGCGAGGGCCGCCGTTCGCGCGGAAGACGGCGTGGCGTGGGCGCGGCTCGTTGCGCAAGGGAACTTCGACGCCGTGCTCGATGCGGCGAAGCGCAAGGGAATCGAGGCGGTCATCGCGAGGGCGCCGCTCACGGATCTCGACGCGCTCGCCGATGCCGCCCGCTATGCGCGGCGCACCGACCTGGCCGAACGCGTGCTGCTCGCCAAGCGTCAGCGCTTCGCGGGCACGGCCGCAGCGCGGGATGCAGCGTTCTTGCTCGGGCAGCTCGCCGAATCGCGCGGGCAGCCGGCGCTCACGTGGTACGAAACGTATCTGAGCGAAGCGCCCGACGGGTCGTACGCGCCGCAAGCGCTCGGTCGAAAGCTGATGATCAAGTATGCCGAAGGGGGCGCGGCCAGCGCGGCGCCGATTGCAACCCAGTACCTTGCACGCCATCCGCGCGGCCCTTATGCGGCGGCGGCCAGAAAGATTCTCTCCGAAGCGCCGGGTAAGGAACCCTGAAGCGATGCAGCGGGGACCGCTGTGCCGGAGCTTCGGGATCCGCGCGCTCGTATTCGCTCTCTGCCTGGTGGTGTGGCCGGCGTTCGGGGGCGCGGCTCCCCTGCCCCGCGTGGTGCTGTTCGATCGCCCGGACTCGGACGAGCTCGGGCTCGAGCTCTCGGCGCGTTTACGGGGCGAGCTGCGCGCCGCGGGCTTCGACGTGGTGGTGCTGGCGTTGGCCGAGGGAACGACGCGCCCGCCGCACGCTGCCGCGCGCGAGCTCGAGCCTGCCGCACTGATCGTGGTCGGCAAAACCGAGGATCCGACGAGCGGGCTTCCCGTCGCGGAGATCCGCCTCACGATCTCGGGAACCGCGAACGAGCACGTGCACCGCGCGACGCTGCCGCACGCGGAGCCGAGTCAGGCCATCGCGAAATTCGCGGTGCAAACGGCGGAGCTGGTGAAGGCGCGCCTCGCCGAGCTCACGATCACGGTGCCGCGCTCCGATGGGCTCGATGCGCGAAGCGATTCCGCCGCGGCGTACGAAGCGGCGTTCGAGCCTTCCGATTCGCGAGCGGCCGCTCGGCGCGCGCTGCGCGGCACGGTCGGGGCCGCGTTGGGCGCGCTCACGGATCTCGCGGCGGGCGACACGGTGCTGCTGCCGGTGTTTCGGGCGGGCGTGCTGTTCCACCGAGCGAACGAAACGGATTTCGAGCTGCGCGTGACGGTTGGTGGGCTCGGTAACGGCGTCGGAGTCGGTGACGGCGACGTGCGCGCCGAGATTCATCCCGCGTTCGGGAGCCTGGAAGCCGTGATTCGGTTCGACACGGGCGGGCCGCTCGAGCCGTCGCTGACCGTGGGCGGCGGCGCGCATACGCTCGTGGCGCGCGGGATCGCGACCGACGGATACGTTGCGCGATCGCGCCGCGCGGGGTCCGCGCTCGGCACGGCGGGCTTTGGGGTGGCGTCTTCGCCCGGGGGGGGGGGGGCCTGGAGCGCGGGAGGAAAGGTGCCTGCCCTGTCCCTCTTACAAACCTCCCGACCCACGCGAA
>QGUH01000984.1 GCA_003242355.1 Pseudomonadota bacterium | reverse complement strand
TGAAGCGCGCCGCGGCGGATCACACGAACCTCGCCCGCTCGTACTACGACAAGGCGCTCGAGCTGAACGACGAGGCCGAGCAGCGTGCGCTCATCGAGCGCGCGGTCGCCGAGTACCGTCTGGCGGAGAAGGCCTGGGCGGCGTTCATCCAGCAGGACCCGACGGCGCTCGACGTCTACGAGAGCCGTTTCTGGCTCGCGGACGCCCGCTATTGGGTCGTCGTGCTGCAGGTCGCGCTCGGTCGATCGCCGACCACGGACGAAGTGCGCTCGGCGCGTGAGGCGGCGATCGGCGTTCGGGATTCGAACGAGGACGACAAGTACCTCCAACCCGCGGCGTATTACGTCGTCGCTCTCGCGGACAAGGTGCTCGAAGACGCGCACCGGCGCTTCGAGGAGACCGGTGGCCGCGAAGGCGTGGCACGGCGCGAGGAAGTGCGCCTCGACGGCGAAGGCTCGAATCGCAAGGTGGTGCGCGAGCCGCTCCACGCGTTGGTGCTCGAGACCGTGCGCGCGCGCGACGAATACAACGCCCGCATCCCGGTCGAGAGCGATCCGCAGAAGAACGGACCGCTCTACGCGTTCCAGGCCGCGGACACGCACTTCCTGTACGGCCAGTTCGACGAGGCGCGCAAGCGCTTCCGGCCGCTGTACGACCAGTACTGCGGCAAGAACGAGTGGGGCTACAAGGCCTGGGAGAAGCTCATCAGCATGAGCAACCTGGAGGGCGACGCCGACGAGAGCCGGCGCCTCGCGGAAGGCAAGAGCTGCGCGTACGACGAGGAAACGCAGCGTGCCGAGGCGTCGATTCGAAAGCCCGTGCGGGATTTCGGCGCGTACGTCGATGCGCGCCGCCTCTACGACCAGGCCGAGAAGATGCCGGACGGCCCCGAGCGCGTGAAGAAGTGGCGCGAAGCGGCGGCGGCCTACAAGGTCGCGCTCGACGCGGCTCCCGATCGCGACGAGGCGCCGGAGGCCGCGATGAACGGCGCGTTCGCCTACAAGCAGGTCGGCGAGTACGACAAGGCGATCGAGATGTACGAGCTGTTCATCTCGCGCTACGGCAGTGAAACGACGCTCGCCAAGCTGAAGAACGGCGATCCGAAGGCGAAACCGCCGGTCGCGCCGAAACCGAAGCAGTACGAGGAGCGCACGCAGTACCTCAAGGGCGCTTACGACGCGCTCGCGGCGGCCTACGTGCTCTTCTTCAACTACCCGCGGGCAGCGGAGACGTACGACAAGATCGCCAGCACGCAGCACTTCAGCGAGGCCGACCGGCGAGAGGCAGCGCGCCAGGCGCTCACTCTGTACTCGAGCCTGAACGACCAGACCGGCATGGCGCGCGCGCGCTCGCGGATGGCGGAGCTGCACGCCTCGCCGGAAGCCATGGCGGAGGCCGATTTCATCGTGGCGAGCGCCGCGCTCAAGCGTTGGGACCCCTACAGCGCCGATCGCGGAGCGAACGCCACGGCGCGGCTCGCCGCGCAGCGCGCGATGGACGAGTACTACCGGCAGCACAAGGGCAAGAACGCCGCTGCTCAGTACGTGGTCCACGCCGCGTACTGGGCGGCGCGCGCGCGGCCCGCGACCGATCGCGCCGTTTGGTGGAAGAGCACCGTGGCCGCGTTCGAGCAGTACCGGCGCGTCAAGGGCAACGTGGCCGGCTCGCGCGAGGCGGCCATGGCCGCCGAAGCCGACTACTCGCTCATCGACGACGAGCTGCAGCGCAAGTTCGACTACGAGGCGGGCTTCCACCGCTACAAGGGCACGGCCGTCCAGGTCCTGAACCGCTATCGGGCGGACGTTGCCGAAGCCAAGCGTTGGGACGATCGGTTGCAGCACGTCATCGACACCTATGGTGTGCCCGAGTGGACGGCGGTCGCGCTCGCACGGCAGGGCACCGTTTGGGACTCGGTGCGCACGGGCCTTTACAACACGCGTCCCCCGGATCTGCGCATGTTCGACGCGAAGCAGGAAGCCCTGCTCCAGCGCGCGGAGAACAGCGACAACCCGGACCTTCAGGCGCGCGCAGACGAAATCCGGGTGTCCGTGCAGCAGCAGTGGCGCGACGCACGCGAGAAGGAGCTGAACGGCGCCGACGAAGTGATGGTCGATCGGTATGCGAAGTCCGTGGCCGTCGCGCGCCGCTTCAACGTATCGAACCCGGCGCTGACCCACGCCATCCGCCGACTCGCGTTCTTCACCGACGTGATCGGGGAGGCCAAGATGAAGCAGTTCGCCGGACGCGTGAAAGAGCTCGGGTACACCGACGGGATGTCCGTGCGCTGGCGCCGGGGGAGGGGGCCAGCCCCGGTCGCGCCGGGGGGCCGGCG
>QGUH01000983.1 GCA_003242355.1 Pseudomonadota bacterium | reverse complement strand
CAAAAAACCCGCCGGGTTCCGGGGGTCCGCGGCGAGTGCCCCCGGGTGGCAGGGAAGGGGCCCTTTCCCCGTTTCGAGCCCGGCCTCGGTCGGCCCCGAAGCGGCGAGCGTGCGCGCAATCGCGAGCAGCTCGCGCAGCAGCTCCGGCGCGCGCTCGTGCGTGCACTCGCTCGCGAAGGAGAGCAGCCCCGCGTCGGAGAACGTCTCGTAGGCGGCCGACACGTTGTACGCGAGCCCGAGCTGGTCGCAGATGCGGTGGTAGAGGCGCGCGGACATTCCGTCGTCGAGCACGCGCAGCAAGAGCTCCGTCGCCGGCTCGAGCGGATCGCGTTCGCCCGGGCCGCGGAAGCCGACGCGCAGCGCCGTCTGGCTCGTCGTGTCCTTGACGAAACGAAAGCGCGGCACGCGGGGCGGGGGCGGGGGCGGGCCCGCGTTCGGCGGCTCGCCCGTCGGCAGACCATCGAACGCCGTTCGGATCTCGTGCACGATGCGCTCGCGATCCACGGCGCCCGCCACGCTCACGACCATGCCCGACGCCGCGTAGTGGCTTCGGTGCACCGCTTCGAGCATCGCTCGGTCGAAGCGCTCGAGCGCCTCGAGCGGACCGGTGATGGAACGGCCGAGCCCGTGATCGGGGAACGCGAGATCGACGAGGATCTCGTCCGGATCCACGACGACGCCGTCGTCGTTCAACGACTCGAGGATCTCTTCGCGCACGATGCGCCGTTCGATCTCGATGTCGCCGAAAAGCGGCGCGCGGCACACCTCACCGAGCAGCGCCACCACCGCGTGGGCCGTTTCTTCCGGCGCCGTCGCGGAGAGCACCGTGTAGTCGGGATAGGTGGCGGCCGAGAGCTCGCTGCCGAGCTCTTCGAACGCGAGCGCTTGCGCGTGCGCCGACGGGTGCCGCGGCACGCCTCGGTGCAGCATGTGCTCGAGGAAGTGCGAGATGCCGCACTGGGCCTCGGGTTCGAAGCGAGGGCCGCTGCGCACGTGCACGGCGATCGCGACGCGATCGCTCTGGGGCAGCGGCGCGATCAGCGCGACGAGCCCCGAAGGCAGAACGACGCGAGTCGGTTCCAGAGCCGTCTCACTCGGTGCGCGCTTCGGCCGGCTCGCGCCCGAAGGTCGCATCGACCTCGAGGTCGTCTCCGGCTTTGCGGCGCAGGTCCGCGACGTAGCGCGTGAGCGCGTCCATGCCCTTGAAGTGCCGGAGCGCTTCCAGCACCTCGGCCTTGTCCTTCGCGTACTCGTCCGGAGCGGCGAGCTCCTTGAGCTGCAGCACCACGAACCCGCTGTCGGTCTCGATGGGCTTCGTGTGCACCGCATCGGGTTGCTCGAGCTCGAAGGCGCGCGCCGCGAGCGACTCCTTCGTCGAAACGCCGGGCAACGGATTGCCGGTACGGACGAACGGTGGCGAAACTTCGAACTTCGGGCGGTCGGCGGCGAGCAGCGCCGGATGCTCCGCCGAGGCCGCTCCCGGAGCTTTGGGGGCAGCCTTCTTCGTGGCGACGGCTTCCTCCGAAAGCGTGCGCACCAGGTCCTCGAGCTTCTCGCCGGCCTTCGTGCGCTCGATCAGCGTGTCGGCGAAGCGGCGGGCGGCTTCGTCCGCCGCGAACTTCACGTACAGCTTGCGCGCGAGGTGCCGCCGCCCGACCTCCTCGACCTTGGCTTCCGGAACGCGTTCGACCAGCTGCACGACGTGGTAGCCGCGCGGCGTCTCGATCACCTGGGAGATTTCGCCGGGCTTCAGCGACTCGACGGCCTCGAGGAGCTCGTCGGCGCCGATACCGTAGCGCTTCGAGAGGCAACCCACTTCACCCCCGAGCTCGGCGGAGTCGGCCGCGCTCACCTCGGCGGCCACGCGGGCGAAGCTTTCCCCCGAAACGAGGCGCTTGCGCGCGGCTTCGGCCTTCTCGCGCAGCGGGTTCTTGTCGTCGTCGAGGATGAGCGGCGGCAGCGGGACCAGCACCTCGCGGACGCGCGGGCAATTCGCCGTCCAGCCTCCCTTTTCCTCGTTCCAGCCAGCGTCGATCTGCGCGCGCTGCTCGAAGCCGAAGCGATCGACCGCTTCGTCGCTCGCGTCGATGACGTACTTGGCGAACCAGCTCCGATCGAGGCGCGCCGTGCGCACCACCGCGCGCTGCGCCAAAAAGCGCGCTTCGGCGTCGCTCACGCGCACGCGCGACCGCACGAGCTCGCGCATGCGCTCGGCGAGCAGCTCGCGCTCTTGCATCGCGCGGAACTCACGCGGGCCGCGATTGGCGAGGATGCGAATCTCGCGCTCGTACAGCTTGTAGTCGAAGGGCTCGGAAGCGGTGCGGCGCACGCGGAG
>QGUH01000982.1 GCA_003242355.1 Pseudomonadota bacterium | reverse complement strand
ACATCCTCGAGGTGCAGCGCCTGATCCGCTTCATGCCGAAGGTGGTGATCGCCGTGGTGCCCGGCTGGGCCGTGGGCGGCGGGCACAGCCTGCACGTGGTGTGCGATCTGACGATCGCGAGTCGCGAGCACGCGATCTTCAAGCAAACGGATCCGGACGTGGCGAGCTTCGACAGCGGCTACGGCTCGGCGCTGCTCGCCCGCCAAATCGGGCAGAAGCGCGCTCGCGAGATCTTCTTCCTCGGCAAGAACTACTCGGCCGAGGAGGCGTTCCAGATGGGCATGGTAAACGCGGTGGTGCCGCACCGCGAGCTCGAGCGCACCGCGCTCGACTGGTGCCGCACCATTTTGCAGAAGAGCCCGACCGCGATGCGCATGCTCAAATACGGCTTCAATCTGCCGGACGAAGGCCTGGTCGGGCAGCAGCTCTTCGCCGGCGAAGCAACGCGCCTCGCCTACGGCACCGACGAAGCACGCGAGGGCCGCGACGCCTTCCTCGAAAAGCGCCCGCCCGATTATTCGAAGTACCCCTGGTACTACTGACGCTTCTTCCCTCGAACGACACCTCCCCAAAATCCGTGGAGGGAGTCGGGCGGTACCGATGCCTTTGCCGACGCTCCTAGAACGCCGATCGGTTCGACCGATCGGCGTTCTAGGTTTCGTAGGGGCGGCACGCGCCGCCCCTCCCCGCCGAGGTGAACTCGGCGGGGGAGTCAGGCCGAAGCGCCTTGCCGATGCGCTACTGGAGCTTCTTGCCGACTCCCTCGAACAAGACCTCGACGAGCTGCTCGGCGAGATTGGCCGAGGGAGTCAGGCCGAGGCGCTCGCCGAGGAAGCGCCGGAGGACTTGCGGCGCGGCGCCGACGCCGAGCAACGCGCCCGCGAGCACGAGCGGGTCACGGCGCGCGTCGAACGTGCCGTCCGCGATTCCATCCGCGATCATACGAAAAACGAGCGGAAGATGACCGCGCTGGAAGCGGGCGAGGATGCTCTCCAGGCGCGACGACGACACGAGCGCTTCGCGCACCACGAGGCGCAACACGAGTCGCTCCTCGTCGTTCAAACGGCCGACACGCTCGTAGAGCTGCCGAATGCGCTCGCGCACGGGCTTCTCGGGATCGAGCGCCACGACGAGATCGGCGAGCAACCGCTCGTACACTTCCTCGACGACGGCGAGGAACAAATCGTCCTTCGTCGGGAAGTAGTAGTAGATCATGCCGATGTTCGTGCCCGCGTCCTTGGCGATGGCGCGCAGCGACGCTCCGTCCACGCCCTCCGCGAGAAAGCGGGCGCGCGCGGCGTGCAGAATGCGAACGTCGATGTCGCTCTTCGGCCGCGCCATCAGGCAATTTTCTTCGAGAAGCGAAGCGAGCCGAGCACCACGAGGAGCGCGAGTATACCCGTGAGCCACAGCACGTCGAGCCGCACGTCCGCGAGCCCTGCTCCCTTCAGGGTGATGCCGCGCACGATGCGCAAGAAGTGCGTGAGCGGCAGGATCTCGGCGAGGATCTGCGCCGGCCGCGGCATGGCTTCGTAGGGAAACATGAAGCCGCTGAGCAGGATGTTGGGCAACAGGAAGAAGAACGACATCTGCATGGCTTGCTGCTGCGTTTTCGCGAGCGTCGAGAAGAACAAGCCGAGCGCGAGATTCGCCGCGATGAACAAGAAAGCGAGCGCGTAGAGCAGGCCAATCGAGCCCAGGATCGGCACGTCGAAGACGAGGCTCCCCGCGAGGAGAATCAGCGTCATCTGGACGTAGCCCATGCCCACGTAAGGCACGATCTTGCCGATCACGAGCTCGACGCTCTTCACGGGCGAGACGATGAGCTGCTCGAGCGTGCCGCGCTCGCGCTCGCGCGCGACGGCCATGGCCGTCAGCATCACCATCGTCATCGTGAGGATCACGCCGACGATACCCGGCACGACGTAGACCGCCGTCCGCAGATCCGGGTTGTACCAGGTGTTCGTCTCGAGCGTCATCGGCTCGGTCGCCAGCGGCGCGCCACTCGCCGAGAGCCGACGCACGAGCAGCTCGCTCGAGCGCGCGAGCACGAGCGCCCCCGCGGTCGTCGTCGCGCTCGCGACCGTCTGCGGGTCGGAGCCATCGACGATGAGCTGCACGCTGGCGCGACGCCCGCGCACGAGAGCCGACGCGAAATCCGGCGGCACGACCAGCGCCACGCGCGCGTCGCCCGAACGGAGCAGGCGCGCGATCGCGTCGTAGTTCTCGACGTGCCCGACCACGTCGTAAAAGCCCGTTGCCTCGAGGCTCCGCCAGAGGTCGCGCGAGGCCGCGCTGCGATCCTGGTCGTAAACGACGGTCGGCAGGTGCCGCA
>QGUH01000097.1 GCA_003242355.1 Pseudomonadota bacterium | reverse complement strand
GGGTTTTTGGGGGAGGTTGGCGCTCCCGCGTTTGGCTGCGTTGGGGCCCGGGCCGGAGAGGGCGGCGGCTTGCACCCGGGTCGCATCCAGGGATTTCCCCGTGCGCGGGAGCGCCGAGAGGCTCGCGCTCGCACGCCGACCGAGCTCGAGGGCCTCGCTTTCCTCGGGCTCGGCAGGGAGCACCTCGACGACGGTCGAGTGCGGTTCGTCGGCATCCCAACCGATCGCCTCCGAGGCATCGACCTCGGCCTCTTCCAAGACGACGAGTGATGAAGCCGCATTTGCCGTCGAAGGCGCCATGAAGCTCGTATTTGCCCTCTCGGCGCCAGAGTTCCAACTTTTCGGCGGTTCGGTTCGGTCAGCGCACGGATTCGGGCCGACGACGTCGACGGGGACTCCCGAAAGCGAAATCTCGGCGGCTCAGCGCAGCCCCGGGGCGAGCGCGCCGAGGGTGCGATCGGTGAGCTTCGTGAACGCGTCGTCGGCGATTTCCGCGTAGATTTCGGCGAAGCTCGTGCCGTTGCGCACCGCGCGCGTCGAGGGAACCTGCCAAACGGAAGTACGGAGCTCGTATGGCTGCGGGTCGTTCGGGATTCGGAAGCTCACCTCGAAGATCACGCTGATGCCGGTGTAGGCGGCGCGCGGCTTCTGGGACATGTACACGCCCTTCATCTCCGTCTGGTGCGTGACGAGGAGCGTGGGGACCGTCACCTTCGCGTCCGCCTCGGACTCGGGCAGGGCGGGCGCGGGCTCGAGCTTGAGCACGTCCTCCGGGAACACGCGCGACAGGCGAGTGAGGAGCGCGTCGATCACGCGCTTCTCGCGCGGCTCGGAGTCTTCGGCATCGAAGTACTGTGCCGGCAACGAGGCCTCTCCGGCGAACAACCGGCTCTTCTTGAGCTGCTTTTCCGTGCGCTCGACCGAGCTGCCGAGCACGCGGCGGAAGCGGATCTCCACGCGCGGGCCGTGCTGGTCGGTGTACGCGAGCAGGCGTCGGAAGAACTCGAGCACTTCCGCGTGCGGCTTCGCTTCTTTTGCGAACTGGGCGAGCACTCGGGCGCGGTGCGCTTGAATCGCGCGCTCGAGCGCGTCCGCGACGAGCGGGTGCGTCCCATACCGTTCCTGGAACGCACGCAGGGCGCTGCGCGTGCCCTCACGCTCCGCCGCTTGGAGCTCGGCGAGCAGGCTCGCGCGGAGTGCCGCCTCGATTTCGGGCCAAATCGGCGAGCTCTCGCGCCCGCTCGCGAACGCCTGGAGAGCGGGCAGCGACTTCTTCGCGGCCGCCTCGGCGAGCTCGGCGCGCGGCAAGAGGATGTCCGTGATTTCGCTCCGATTTCCACCGCGGGCCACGTACTCGCGATAGCCGGCGAGGGTGTTCTCCGCGCGCGCTGCTCGGTAGAGGGCGTCTTCGGCGAGCGCGTTGCGCGCGAGGAAGAACCCGTAGCCGAAGGCGATGCCCCCCACGATGGCCACTGCGGGGGCGAGCAGGCGAAAGCGCGGGCGCGGCCGTCGCATCGGCTCCGGGGGCGAGAACGGATTGCTGAAGCCGTTGTCCTTCAACGGATCGAGGGCTGCCAGGTCGCGCACGCTGACGGGCCCCGATTCACCGGCGAGCCGCGTGCGGTACTCGCCCACGGCGCGCTCGATCTCCTCGGCGCGCGCGCGATTGGGCACGGGAAACGTGAAACCGACTCCGTCGGAGAAGCGCACCGAGACCGAACGATTGCCGACGTTGACGTGTCGGATCTCGCCAATCGGTCGCACGACGAGCTGCTTGCCACGCGTGTCGATCACGCCCGAGGGAAAGAGATAGACGGCGGCCGGAAACGGGATGGCTTGCGCCTCGAGCCCCGCCGCGATGGCGCGCAGGGTCGCGTACAGCCCGAAAGCGCCCAAGAGGACGTACCCCGCGATCACGGAGGATGGTTGCAGGGCAAACGAGCTTCGGACGTCGCCATACCCCGCGGACGCCAGCGCCACGGCGCCGAGGGCGAAGGTCACGGCCACCGCCGACCAGCCGAGCACCGGGCGTGGCAGGAACGAACGGCGGAACGCGAGCGGAATCGGAGGCGCCGTCCCCTGGGCAGACGCGACGAAGCGCTCCTGAATCGGTCGGTCGAGCTCGAAAAAATCGATACGCTGCATCCAGCTGCGGCAGGGCGGGAGGTGGGGCTGGGCACACCTTAACCCAGATTCCCCCGGCTTGGGCCAGCTCCTCGGCCAGCGACGCATCCCGTACTATGGTCGTCCCGCGCGTTGCCGGATTCTCATGACCGCGTTCGACTACATCGTGATTGGAGGGGGCAGCGCCGGCGTGGCCACGGCCCGCCGCGCGCGCGCCCATGGCGCACGGGTTGCGCTCGTGGAGTCGGGCGCCCTGGGCGGGACCTGCGTCAACCTGGGGTGTGTTCCGAAGAAGATCGCCTGGAACGCCGCCGAGCTCGCCGAGCGACTCGAGGATTTGGCCGACTACGGCATCCTGCTTTCGGGAGACCACCGCTTCGACTACTCGGTGTTGCGCGAAGCCAGTCGCGCCCACGTGGCGCGGCTCAACGCGGTGTTCGCCGAGCACCTCGTGCGCGAAGGCGTTCACCTGTTCACCGGTAGGGCGACGTTCTCCGAGCGCGGCACCGTCCTCGTCGGCGGCGTAGAGCTCGCCGCGCCCGCGATCGCCATCGCGACCGGCGCCCGGCCGTCGATTCCTCCGCTGCCCGGCTCCGAGCTCGGGATGACCTCGGACGACTGGTTCGGGCTGGCATCCCTTCCGCGAAGGCTCCTGGTCGTCGGAGGCGGGTACATCGGTGTGGAGTTTTCGGGCATCGCCCGCGCGTTCGGCTGTGAGGTCACGTTCGCGTTCCGCAGAGAAGCGCCGCTCGTGCGGTTCGATCGGTCGATCCGCGAAGTCCTCTGCGAGGAGCTCGAACGGATGGGGATCCGCCTCGAGCGGCGTTGGACCGCCGCCGCGCTCGAGCGCGGTGCGGACGGGCTGCTCGTCGCGCGCGGCGACGACGGGCGGGATCTGTCGGGCTTCGATGCCGTGCTCTGGGCAACGGGGCGCTCGGCCAACGTCGAGGCGTTGGGGCTCGAACGCGTGGGCGTGCTCACGGACGCTGCCGGCTTCGTCGTCACCGACGAGTACCAAAACACCAACGTGCCGGGCATCTACGCCATCGGCGACGTCACCGGGCGCATTCAGCTCACGCCGGTGGCGATCGCAGCGGGTCGGAAGCTCGCGGATCGGCTCTTCGGCGGTCAGCCCGAAGCACGCATCGATTACGAGAACGTGCCGACGGTGGTTTTCAGTCATCCGCCGATCGGTTGCGTCGGTCTCGACGAAGACGGAGCACGCGCCGTGTACGGCGATGCCGTGCGCGTGTACACGACGCGCTTTACGAACCTGTATCACGCGGTCACGCGACGAAAGCCGCGCACCGCGATGAAGCTCGTCGTCGTCGGGCCCGAAGAACGCGTCGTCGGCGTGCACGCGATCGGCCTCGGCGCCGACGAGCTCTTGCAAGGGTTCGCCGTGGCGCTGCGCATGGGCGCGACCAAGGCCGATCTCGATCGGACGATCGCGATCCACCCGACCGCGGCCGAAGAGCTCGTCACGCTGCGCTGAGCGCGAGCTTCCCGGTCGCAGTCGAAGAGCCGCGTCAGGCGCTGGCGACCGATCGCGCTGGTGCGACGGGCTCTTCCCCGATCAGCTTCAAGTACACGAAGGTGATCGCGATTGCGGAAACGGGCGCGCTGATCAGCAGCCACCCCACGCAGCAGGCGAGAACTCCCGCGAGCCCGAGGAGCAGGATCAAGATCCCGAGCACGAAGAGGTTCATTTTGTGCCCGCGGGTGAGCTCGAAGCTCTCCTTCAGCGCGTCTATCGGCGCCATGCCGCGATCGACGACGAGGAACCCGTAAAAGCCGGCACCGAGACCGACCACGATACCGGGAACGATACAGGCCACCGTGCCGATCGTGACCGCGAACGAGAACACCGCGTGCGCGACGAGCATGGGCACGAAGAAGCGCCCGCCCGAGAAGACCTCGTTGAACGCGGGAGCTCGGCCTCGCAGAACCTGGAGCGAGAAATTCCAGATGCCGCCCAGGAGAAACGCGTTCACGACGAGGCTTACGACCAGCTGGAGGGGGGGCACGACCAGCGCGAGCAGCGTGTCCCTGGTTGCTTCTTGCAGGCCGGTGAAGATCCCGTTCACGGCGGCGTTCACGAAGGTCGCGGCCGCGAGAGGAAGCCCGATGTTGCCGTAGTCGCGCAGGACCGTATCCCAGGCGTACGACATCGCCGCCATCGGGGCCCACTCGCGCGCCGACCCGCGCGGCCCGCCCGGGGGCGGCCTCGCCGGGCCGAAGAAGGGTGGGGGCGCTCCGGGAGGCGGCGGTCCGGGAGGTGGCGTGAACCCACCGCCGGGAGGCGGCGTGAACCCCCCTGGGGGTGGGGTGAAGCCTCCACCGGGAGGCGGCGGCGGGGCGCCGCCCGGTCCCATGCCTGAAGGTCCTCCTCCGTAGCCCGATCCACCGCTCGTGTCACTCATTCGGCGCGCGTCTCCGTGTGCGACGGTACACGAGGGGCTCGGTCACCGCTACCCCTTGCCAAGCGGGGTGAGCGTGAACAGCTTGCCCGATGTGCCGGTCCGGCAGCTTCGCGAGCGCCGGTTCTCGGCCTTTCGGGCACTCGGAGCCGACGGCCATCGCCGTCGTCCGCTCGTGCTCCGTCGTGGAGGATCGAAATGCTCACTCACTGGAACGATTTCGGCAGCTTGGGTTTGCAGAGGCCGTGGAGCTCCGCGCTGGCCTTCGACGCGTTCGACGGCCTGAGGCGCGAGATGGAGCGGTTGTTTTCGGTCTACGATCGCTCGCCCGCGATCGCGTCACTCACGGCGCCCCCGCGCGTGCGGTGGTCGCTCGAGGACGCAGGAGAAGCGCTGGTCGTGCGGGCAGAGCTTCCGGGCGTCGCAGAGAAGGATCTCGAGCTCTCCGTCGACGCGGAGCGGATCACCGTGAAAGGCGAGCGCAAGGAAGAGCTCCCCGAGGGTTACTCCGTGCGCCGCAGAGAGCGGGGCACGTACTCGTTCACGCGCACGATCGGGTTGCCCGTCGAGGTCGACGTCGAGAAGGCAGAGGCCGTGCTCGAGCACGGTGTTTTGACGATCACCTTGCCCAAAGCGAAGGAAGCGCAGCCGCGCAAAATCCCAGTTCGCACGAGCTGAACCGAACAGGAGGAGGAAATGAGTGAACGGAACACTGCGGTCACGACGAGCACGGTCGAGCCGCGCCGGCCCGCGCGGCGAGCGACGCCCCCCGTCGATGTCCTCGAGAACGACGAGGGCTTCTTGATTTTGGCCGACCTGCCCGGAGTCTCCCCGGAGGCGCTCGAGGTCGAGTACTCTTCGCCGGAGCTCCGCGTGCGGGGGCGCGCTCCGTTGCCCGAGGGCGGCGAGGTCGTGTACGAGCGGCGCTTCGAGCTCGGCTCGACGCTCGATGCGGGCTCGATTTCGGCAGAGCTCGCGAACGGCGTGCTGCGTATCGCAATCAAGAAGAGCGCTCCCCTGCGTCCGCGGCGCATCGACGTGCGCGCCGCGTGAGCCGGGTTTCGCTTCGATCCGCCCGACGAAACGAATCGACCCCGCCGGAACCACCGGCGGGGTCGACGCGCCAACTGCGGCGAGCTCGGAGCTCGACCGGGATCAGGCGACGGTCACCTCTTTGCAGAGGTAAACGTCCTGGATGGCGTTGAGCAGCTTCACGCCTTCGTCCATCGGGCGCTGGAAGGCTTTGCGTCCGCTGATGAGACCCATGCCACCGGCCCGCTTGTTGATCACCGCGGTCGCGACCGCTTCGGCGAAATCGTTCTTGCCCGAGGCGCCGCCGCTGTTGATGAGGCCCACGCGGCCCATGAAGCAGTTGGCGACCTGATACCGGCAGAGATCGATGGGATGGGGCGACGTGAGCTCGGTGTAGATGCGCTCGTCGAGCTTGCCGTACGACGACTCTCCGGTGTTGAGCGCCTTGTAGCCGCCATTCACCTCCGGCAGCTTCTGCTTGACGATGTCGGCGTGCATCGTGACACCGAGGTGATTCGCCTGCCCCGTGAGGTCCGCCGAGACGTGGTGGTCGACGCCCCCGACCTTGAACGCCTTGTTGCGCAGGTAGCACCAGAGAATCGTGGCCATGCCGAGCTCGTGCGCCTGCTGGAACATCTGGCTCACCTCGATGATCTCCCGTGAGGCGTCCGCGGAGCCGAAGTACACGGTGGCACCCACGGCGACCGCGCCCATGTCCCACGCCTGCTTGATCGTGCCCCACGTGATCTGCTCCGCCTTGTTCGGATACGTGAGCAGCTCGTTGTGGTTGAACTTCACGATGAACGGGATCTTGTGAGCGTACTTGCGCGCGACGCTGCCGAGCACGCCGAACGTGCTCGCGACGGCATTGCAGCCGCCCTCGATCGCGAGCTTGACGATGTTCTCGGGGTCGAAGTAGTCGGGGTTCTTCGCGAACGAAGCGCCAGCGGAGTGCTCGATCCCCTGGTCTACGGGAAGAATCGAGAGATAGCCGGTGCCGGCGAGGCGGCCCGTATCGAAGAGCGCCTGCAGGCTACGCAGCGTTTGCGGATTGCGGTCCGAAAGGGCGAAGACGCGATCGACGAAATCCGGGCCCGGCAGGTGGAGTCGCTCGCGGGCGATGGTCTTGCTCTGGTGCTCGAGCAGGTCCTTCGCCTTGTCTCCGAGGAGCGTCTGGATTTGCTTGAAATCGGCTGTGTCGCTCATGACTGACTCTCCGTTCTCGATAATCGGCGCTTTCGTCCGTGCTGAGGAGCCGCGGAGCGCGCGGAGCATACTCGCTCTTACCCGAAACGCGAGTGGGGCGCCGGTACCGCCCGTCGAGGGCTCCCCGAACGGGCCGACCACCCTGGTGGCGCCCGTTTCGAATCGAAGTGATACCGATGGGACTCGACCCACTGCGGCATGCGCCGCGGTTTCGTGACCTCACGGAAGCAAGAAGGTGTCCAGCCGGTTTCGCCGCTCGGGGCAGGCTATGCTTCGGCCGGCGCCGAGAGGCGCGCAACGAGGCGCGATCGCACATGAATTCGAGCTCGGTTCCGTTCACCAAGCTGTTCGACCACGCACTGCTCCGTCCGGATCTCGACGTGGCGGCGCTCGAGGCGGGGTGTCGCCTCGCCGCCGAGCTCGGCGTCGCGAGCGTGTGCATCGTCCCCCACTTCGTCGCGCGCGCCCGGGAGCTCCTCGAGGGGAGCGGCGTGCTCACGGGGACCACGGTCGGGTTCCCTCACGGCTCGCAGAGCACCCGGGCGAAGCTCGCCGAAACCGAGGATGCGCTCGCGAATGGCGCCGAGGAGCTCGACATGGTCGTGAACGTCGGCCGGGTGCTGAGCCTCGACTTCGAGTACGTGCGTGCCGAGATCGCAGGCATTCTCGACGCGGCCCATGCCCGCGGCGTTCCGGTAAAGGTGATTTTCGAAACGGGCTACCTCGAGGAGCGGCACAAGCGAGCGCTCGCCGAGCTCTCGGCCGAGCTCGGGGCGGACTGGGTGAAGACGTCGACGGGATTCGGGCCGGGGGGCGCCACACTGTCCGACGTCCAGCTGCTGCGGAGCGCAGTGCCTCCCTCGATTGGCGTGAAGGCTTCGGGTGGGATCCGCCGGCTCGACCAGGTGCTCGAGCTGCTTCCGTACGTCACCCGGATCGGGACGAGCCAGACGCACGCGATCCTGGAAGCGTATCGCGAGCGGCAGGCGAACGGCTCGTTCGAGGACGCGCGCCGCTCCTGATGCAGCGCGCACCGGCCGGTGCGCCGGACCCGCCGCTCGAGCCTTTGTCGCGAGAGCGGTCCGGTGCAGGATTCCGCCGTGCCGAGTGCGACCGCCTTGCTTCGTGAACGTGTCGAACGCCTTGCCGCGCGCTCGGACGAGATTGGACGCGGCCCGCTCGCGGTGAGGCGAGAGGTCGCACGCGAGCTCGGGGCGCTGCGCACCGCTTATCGTAGCAACTCGGCCGCGTTCTCGGCCGACCTCGTTCGCATGCTGAAGAGCGTTGCGGTGGCGCTGGCCCAGCCGGTGGAGCGGAGCGTGCTCGAGCGCGCGCTCAAGGACACGTTCGGGTACGACGCGTTCCGGCCGGGGCAGCTTCCGATCATCGAGGCCGTCCTCCGAGGGCGCGATTGCCTCGGCATCATGCCGACGGGTGCGGGCAAGTCGCTCACGTATCAGCTGCCCACACTCGTCCTCGGGCGTCTGACCCTCGTCATCTCTCCGCTCATCGCGCTCATGAAGGATCAGGTGGACGCGCTCAACGAGCTCGGCCTGCCCGCCACCTTCTTGAACTCTTCTCTCTCGCCGGAAGAGCGCCGCGAACGTGTTCAGCGCCTCAAGAACGGCGAGTTCGACATCGTGTATGCGGCTCCCGAAGGGCTCGAGGCGTCCGTCGGTCGCATCGTTTCGGAGCTCGACATCGGCCTCATCGCCGTGGACGAGGCCCACTGCATCAGCCAGTGGGGGCACGATTTTCGCCCCGCGTACCGCAACCTTCTGGGCCTCAAGCGCAAGTTTCCGAAGACTCCCGTTCTCGCGCTCACCGCCACGGCCACGCCCGAGGTCACGCTCGACATCGTCGAGCAGCTCGGCATGCGGTCGCCCGACATCTACCGCGGGTCGTTCTATCGGAAGAATCTCCGCATCACGGCCATTGCCAAGGGGGAGGTTCCCTACTCGACGCGCGAGGCCATTCGCGCGTTCGTCGAGCGCCGGCGGGGGCAGGCGGGCATCGTCTATTGTTTGTCGCGGCGCTCGACGGAGGTCGTCGCGGCGGTTCTGCGGAGCGCGGGCCTCTCTGCCGCTCACTACCACGCCGGGATGGATCCCGCCGAGCGCGCGCGGGCGCAGGATGCGGTTCGCGCCGGGGACGTCGACATCGTCGTCGCGAC
>QGUH01000096.1 GCA_003242355.1 Pseudomonadota bacterium | reverse complement strand
CGACCTCGGGCCGCGGCCGGGTTCGATCGCGCATGCGCTCGACGAGCGCGTCGTGCAGCGAGCGCGCCGTAAAGTACTGCGTCTCGACGTAAATCAGCCGCTCCGCCAAGGCGATCGCGCGTTCGTAGAGCTTTCTGATTTCCGAGAGCTGGGGCGCGCGCGGCGTTTCGGCGCGCGTGCGGGCATATGCGAGCTCCCGACAGTGTATCGGGAGCGCATCACCGACTTTCGGTGGCCGTTGGCGCGCCGCCGACGTCGCGGGCAGCGCGAGGGGCTCGCCGGTCGCGAGCAGCCAGCGCCCTGCGAAGTGCTCCGTCAAGGCGCGGGCTGCATCGCCGGTGCAGAAGGCCATCGTCTCGTGATAGGGCTTTTGCGGAACGCCGCGCTCGACGCGCAGGGGATTGTCCGGATCGTGAGCCCGGTCGTCCCAGCGCGAGCGAGCCAGATCCACGCTGCCCACGAACGCGAGCTCGCCGTCCACGACGACCATCTTTTCGTGGTGGCTCGCGCCCGCCGCGTGCTCGGCGTCGAAGTGGAAATGGATCGCCTTGGGCGTCGTCCACTCGAAAATCAGGCGCTGCATCCACTCACGCTCCAACGCGAAGACCGCGCTGTAATCCCAGGCGAGAATGTAGATGTCGAGATCGGGCCGGCGCTCGCACAGGTACTCGAGGAACGGCAGGAGCTCGACCGGGTGCGACGCGCGGTCGGCGTCGGGCCCGCGGAGCAGCTGCACCTTGCTATCGAACTGCCAACCGGCGATGAGAACGTACCGTTTCGCCGCGAGCAGGGCTTTGCAGAAGGCGCGGTAGTAGTTGCAAGCGTCCACGATCACGCCGGCATTCCGAACGGGGGCCGGCGCGCTCGACGTCGTCCCGGGGACGAGGATGGTCTCACTCATTCGTCGCCTCCGACCCGGGCCCGACGTCCACGATCACCGGGCGGTGGTCGGAGGCCAGCCGTGCCAAAAGCGAGCCGGGGACTTCGACGCGCTCGGCCCCGAGCGCGTCGCTCAACATCACGTAATCGATGCGGAGCAGCGGAAGCATCGCCGGGAACGTCGCTCTCGGGCGCGCGGTGCGCACCAGGCGATGGGCGTCTCCGAGCCGCTCGAGCAGCCGTTCGTAGACGGGCGAGCCCGGGACGGTGTTCAGATCCCCGCAAAGCAGGGTGTGCCCGCTGCGGTGCGGATGCGCGAGCCACTCGCGGCCGAGCAGCGAGTCGACCTGCAGCCAGCGCTCTTTGCGGCTCAGGCCGAGGTGCGTGTTGAACACGTCCAAACGGCCGAGCGGCGTGTCGATTGCGACCCACTGCACGGCGCGCGGCTCGGCTGCGCCGAACTGCGGGAGGCAACCGAAGCGCCGGTGCTCCGAGGGGAACCGCGTGAGGATCGCGTTGCCGTAGTGGCCGCCGCCGCAGGGGCGTGCGGAGACGAAGTGGACTTCGAGGCCGAGACGTTTGCCGATGAACTCCGCCTGATCGATCCCATTCGAGCGTTCTTGCCCGACGTCGAGCTCTTGGAGAGCGACGATGTCGGGCTCGGAGGCTTCCACGACTGCCGCTACCCGCGCTGGGTCGAGGCGCCCGTCGCTGCCACGACAGCTGTGAACGTTGTAGGTCATGATGCGAACGCGCGACATGGACGATCGCGCGACGAGCCCCTCGCTTCATTCCGCGGCTACGACGCGCGGTGGAACTATAGCGGCCGGTGTGATTCCGGGCTCGTCTCGCGGCGTACAGTCCGCATCGGTGTGCACGCTCCCTTCCGACGGGCACTCCGGCGCGCTGCGCCGTCGTCCTGGAGCGGCCGAGTCCTCCGTGCGCCCCGCACGCGCGAGCTGCTCCGTTGCGAACGCACGGACCGTGGCCGCGGTTCCCTCGAGCCGTTTCATCACGGCCGCCGACTCGCCGATTCCCGAGCTCGCGGCGAGCGCGGCGAGAGACGCAGCCGCGGACGCGGCGAGCACGCGCAGCAGCGGCCGTTTGCGCGCTGGCTTGCCCGTGCCGAGTGGCGTGTCGCCGCGTTGCGGGAGGACGTCGCTCGACGGCGGAGCATCCGGCAACGTGTCGTGATCCAGAGGGTCCGGCAGGGGAACGACGGGAGCCGCCCGGACGCTCCGAATACGCGACAGCGACGTCGCGCCGAGGCTCGTCGCGAACGCAGCGAGCTCCTCGGCGAGGCGTTCGACCGTGGCCGGGCGAGCCTCGGGCGACTTGGAAAGACAACGGGCGATGACGCGCGACAGCTCCGCGGGAACCCCGGGATGGAACTGCTCGATCGTCGGAGGCTCTCTGCACAAGACCTGAGCGCACACCGTAGGGACCGTCTCGCCGTCGAACGGCGGCTGGCCACACAGCATCTCGAACAGGACGACGCCGACAGACCAGATGTCGGCCCGCGCGTCGACGCGCCCGGGAGAGGCCATCTGCTCGGGAGCCATGTAATGCGGCGAGCCGAGACTCTGGCCATCCACCGTATAGGAGCGCCCTGCCGCCTTCTCCGGGTCGTTGCGTTTGGAAATCCCGAAGTCGAGCAGCTTGATGCAGTCGGTGCCGTCGCTGCGGCGCGTGAGGAACAGGTTCTCCGGCTTGACGTCGCGGTGCACGATGCCGGCGCGATGGGCCTCGGCGAGCGCTTCGCACACTTGGAGCACGAGGTCGACGGCGCGCTCGACGGCGAACGGGCCTCGCTCGTTGAGCACGGTCCGGAGATCCGCGCCCTCGAGGTATTCGAGCACCATGTAGGGCGGACCGTCTTTCAGCCAGCCCGCGTCCAGCACGCGCGCCACGTGCTCACTCTCGAGCGTCGCTACCGAGCGCGCCTCGTTCAAGAAGCGAGCGACCGCGTCCCGCCGATGCATGAGCTCGGGTTTGACGATCTTGATCGCGACCGGTCGATCCAGGACCAGATGACGCGCGCGGTAGATGAGCCCCATGCCGCCGCGGGCGAGCATCGACTCGAGTCGATACTTGCCGGCGATCACGGCGCCTTCACGAATGCGCTGGGAAACCTGAGTTGCGGGATCCATGGGAATCTCCGAGCGGCCTGGCCGGAGAGCGCATCCGGCGGAGAGCGACCGCAGCGATGGCGAGCGCCAAGACGACGGGCACGGCCACCATTCCGAGCACGACGGGCCAGGGCTGAACGGCGGCGAGCGCGGGAGACAGCGCAAGGAGCAGCAGGGCGACCTGACCCACCGCGACCGCGGAGACGGCGAGCGCGACACCGACCGCGGCATCGACGGCGCGGGCGCGAACTTCGGAAGTGACGAGGCGCAACTCGGCCCTGACGAGGGCGACGGCGCCCTCGATGACGCGCGCGGAGGCGTGCACGGGATCCTGGTCGGTTCCGGGCGACTGCACGATGGGGCTCACGTGCACTCTCCGTGCCACGGAAGTCTCCGCAGATTGTTCGGCAGCGCCGCCCGAATCGCACCGGAGCGGGTGGGCTGCGGGCGCGCAGTGTGACAGCGTTCCCCGAGTGCTCGAGCGGCGTGGCGGATCGCCGAACGCCCGGCTGTCTTCGCATTCGGGGGTGATTGCGGCGTTCTGGCGCGCAGGGCGCAAATCGCCTCGCGTGCGGGAATGCCGTCAGCGTGCGGCTTCGGTTTCTACGGTGCGTTGATTGGGCGGTGTTCGCGCCGGGACTACGAGCTCCGGCGGATCGATCTCTCGACCATCCGCGCCATACCAGCGTCCCGGCGCGAAGAGCAGCTGGCCTTGCGCGGTGTATCGCGTTTTCCAGGGCGCGAACGTGCTCCCCGGAGGCGGCAGGACCCAGCCACCCCGTTGCCAGACGTAATAGTCGCCCCGCCACGTCCAGTAGCCATCGACCCACACGGCGTTTCGGGGACGCGCGCGCGGAACGACCTCGACGAGCGCTGCTGGTGGCGGATACGGCACTTCCGCGAACGCACCCGACGCGTGGCGTCCTTCGGGTGCCAGGGTCACGGAGGGCGAGCATGCGGAGCCGAGCGCGATCGCCAGAACGCCGATCCGTTCGACGGATGACGCTTTTCCAACGGCTCGTCGCCCGAGGGCGATGACGGCAACGACGCCCATGCGCCCCTCGGCGCAAGCAGAGTTCGTTCCAGCGTGCGGCGCGGTCGTTGCAAGAGCGCCCCGCGTGCGTGACGCAGCCCGACGAAGCGTGAAGCCACTCGCTTCCTACCGGTTGCTGCTCGCCGGGGCAGTCGCGTTCTGCCTCGTTTTGGGGGGATGTACCAACATCCCGCCCCAACGCTGGGCGCTCGATCGAGTCTTCATTTCCGGCAACCGCGCGATCTCCGATGGAGAGATCGAGCGCCGCATCGCGACGCGCGAGACACCGCGCTTCCTCGGGTTGTTTCCGGGTGTGATCTACGATTACGAGATTTTCGATCGGTACGTGCTCGAGCGCGACCTACAGCGGATCGAGCGCTATTATCGGTCGCGCGGGTTCTACCGCGCGCGCGTGCGCGCCGGGCGCGTCTATTACACGGGGGACGCGCACGTGACCGTGGAGGTGGTGGTCGAGGAGGGCGAGCCGGTGCGCGTCGGGCGCGTCGATGTCCACGGTCTCGAGGATCTGTCGCCCGAGCTCCAGGAGCTCGCCGTCGAAAGCATTCGTGACGTGGTGCGCGTCGGAGAGCGCTTCGAGGAAGAAGCCTTCGCGCGAGCCAGCGCGGAGCTCGAGCGCGCGTTGCAGAACGGCGGCTTCGCCTACGCGACCATCCGGCGCGCGGCCGACGTGGACATCACGCGGAACCTGGCGAGTGTCGGTTACTGGGTCGAGCGCGGGCCGCGCGTTCGCCTGGGTGAAATCCGAATCACCGGCCTCGACCATCTCCCGGAAGAGCGCGTGCGCGCCGCGCTCGGCCTCGAGCCGGGGACCGTCTACTCGCTTTCGAGCATCGAAGCGGCCGAGCGCGCCGCCCTCGATCTCGGCGTGTTCAGCTCGGTGTCGATCGAGCCGGATCCGGCCGCCGTCGAGGAACGGCGCGAGGTATTGCCGATGCACGTTCGGCTCGAGCCGAGCCGTTTCCACACCGTCTATTTCGGTGGCGGCCTCGAGATCGACAGCCAGCGGACCCGCGTGCGCTTGCTCGCGGGCTGGGAAGATCGGAACTTCCTCGGAGGCCTGCGGTCGTTCTCGGTCGAGGGCGAGCCCGGGGTGGTGATCCATCCGACGCGCGTCCCGTACTTCGAGCCGCCGGAGCGGCTCTTGCCGATGGCGCGGCTCCGGCTCGAGTTCCGGCAGCCCGGATTCATCGAGTCGCGGACGCACGGCCTTCTGCGGGGGCAACTTTCGATTTATCCGGTGCTGCTCTCGACCGAGCGCGATCCGGACGTTCCCATTCTGGGGTACCGCGAGCTTCGCGTTTCGGCGGGCGTGGAACGGTCGTTTCGTTTCGGGCTGTTCGGATCGTTGTCGCACAACGTCCAGCTCAACGATCCCTTCACGTATCTCGGGACGCTCGATCCGAACCTCGGCAGCGCGCTCGTCTCGTATCCGGAGCTGTTCGTGCGTGCGGATTTCCGAGACAGCGCGCTCCGGCCGACGAAGGGCGCCTACCTGAGCACCGTGCTGCAAGCGGCGGGGCTCGGAGGCGAAGCCCGAGACGTGAAGGTGCAGCCCGAGGGCCGCGTGTACTTTCCGCTGAGCGACGACGTGACGCTCGCGTTTCGCGCCAGCGTCGGTTTCCTGTTCGCGTTCAACTACGGCGAGACGGTGGCGAGCAACGCGAGCACCGGTACGCCCGGACCGGGGGTCTCCGAGGCCGACTGGGTGCGCGACGTTCAGCTGATGTTCTTGCGAGGGTTCTTCGCCGGCGGTGCGGCGTCGAATCGCGGTTACGGTCTGCGCGAAATCGGTCCGCACGGGGTTGTGCCGTTCTACAACCCCGGGCAGACCACCGAAGACGTGGTGGAGATCTGCGAGCCCTCCGATCCCCGCTTCTCGGCGGCGGCGTGCGACCTTCCGCTGGGTGGGCTCTCGCTCTGGGAGGCGAGCGCCGAGATCCGGTTTCCGATTCGGGGACCCTTGGGCGGCGCGCTGTTCCTCGACGCCGCCGACGTGTCTCCGTACGAGCTCGACCTGCGCCTCGATCGGCCGCACCTGAGCACGGGCCTCGGCTTGCGTTACGAGACGCCGATCGGGCCGATTCGGTTGGACGTCGGCTACCGGATTCCGGGTCTGCAAACGAGCGACACGGCGGAACGGATTCCGGACGAAATCTTCGGCTTACCGATTGCAGTGTCGTTCGGCATCGGAGAGCCGTTCTGATGACGCCGCGCCGGCACGTTCCCGCCCTCGTCGGCAAAGTCGCCCGCGCGTTCGCGGTGGTCGTCCTCGTCATCGTGGTGGTGCTGGGGCTTGCGCTCCTCGGCGCGAACTTCGGCCCCGTGCGCGCGCGGATCGCCGAGCGGGCGACGGATGCGCTCTCCACGACCTTTCGCGGACGCATCGTCGTGCGCGCCCTCTCGCGGATCGACGCGTTCGGCGTGCGCGGTGCCGACGTCCAGGTGTTCGACCCCGAGGGGCGCCTGGTCGTGGACGCGGTCGATGCGGACGTTCGGTTGTTCTGGCCGCGCCTGCTCTGGGACGTCGTCGCGAAGACCGATCGACCGCTGCTCGTTTCGATCGATCGAGTCGCGGTCGAGCGAATCGGGATTCGGTTGATCGACGACGGCAAGGGCGCGCCGTCGCTTGCGCGGACGTTCGAGCCGCGGACGCCGGCTCCGAAAGGGGAGGAGAGCTCGACGACGGTCGTGGTCGACGCGATCGCGCTTCGCAGCGTGCGCGTTCGGGGAGCGCTCGCGGGCTACGGGAACGTCGACGTCGATCTCGGAGAGACGAAGGCGGCGCTCACCGTGGCGCCCCGACGCATCGAGGCGCGTCTCGAACACCTCGTGCTCGTCGCGCGGGGCGTCCCCACGGTCGGAGAGGTGCAGGGCACGATCTCGGGCGAGCTCGTGATGCCGAAGGTGGGCAGCGCGGGTCGACGTGCGCGGGCGACCGTTGACGCGCGCGTTGCCGGCTCAGCGGTGCTCGTCACGGCACGTCTCGACGGCGACGAGGTGGACGCCGTGGTGCGTTCACCCGAGATCGTTCCCGCGACGCTGCAGCGCCTCGTGCCGGCGCTCGCGCCCGAAGGACCGCTGACGCTCCTCGTGCGAGTGCGCGGGACTCTTCCGAAGCTCGCCGGCGAGATCGAGCTGACACGAGGGCGAGCGCGCGTCGCGGCGCGCGGGACCGTTTTCGTGAGCGAGCGTCCGCGGGCGCGCTGGGTGGTGGAGGGGCGCTCCATCGATCTCGCGGCGCTTCTCCGAGACGGCGTGCGAACGGACATCGGGTTCTCGCTGGTGCTCACGCTGGACTCCGACGCCGAGGGCATCCGCGCCGAGTACCGGCTCACGTCCTCCGATTCGACGGTCGCGGCGCGAACGATGCCGCCGCTCGTAGTAGAGGGACGGGCGCGCGTTCCGGAGGGGAAGCGGGCGAGACCGAGCGCCGAAGGCTCGATCGAGGTCGGCGATCCACGCGCGTCGGTGCGCATCGAGTACGACGTGGAAGCCGTCGAGCGCGGCGTCGTTGCGCGCGCCACCGGACACGGCAACCTCGATCGGCCCGAAGCGCTCGCCGCGCTCGGAGCTCGGGCGCGCGGGAGCTTTTCGGTCTCGGGTCGCTTCGAGTCCGCGACGGGCACACTGGAGGCGACCCTTTCCGGCGATCTCGCCGAGGTCGCCCATCCGACGGTGGCCGCGCGCGATCTCGATTTTTCCGTGTCGCTCCAGGGCAAGCGGGAGCACCTCCGCTTCGAGGCGCGAGCGAGCGCCGAATCGGTGAGCGTGCCCGGACGGGAGCTCACGGACGTTCGCGTCTCGGCCGTGGGAGCCCCGGAGCGTTTCGACGTCGTCGTGCGCGCTTCGGGTACGGACCCGGAGTCGATCGTCGCGCGTGCGACGGTTGCGCCGGGGGACACTCTCGTCGTTCGCTCGCCCGAGCTCTGGGTGCGCGATCGAGACGGCGCGCTGACGGCGCGCGCGGACCAGGTGGCCGTGAACGGCAAACACATCGTCGTCGACCGCTTCACGCTCGCCGGGCCGGGGCAGGTCGAGCTCTCCGTCGTGTGGACGGGACGGCTCGAGGCGCTCGATCTGCACGCGGCCGAGCTCGACGTTGCGCGCTTGCTCGCCATCTTCGGCATCCGAACCGAGCTGCGCTCGGGCGAAGTCTCGGCCACGGCTCACTTCTCCGGCAAAGGGCGACGAGCGCGCGGAGCCCTCCAAGCGGACGTGCGCGCCGTGACCATCGGCGACGTAGAAGGGGGAAGCGCCCGAGCCGATCTCGAAGTCGTCGCGGGCAAGCTCGGGGGCTCGCTCGATCTCGCGGTGCAACCCGGCGCGACGAGTCACATCGAGCTCGAGGGGGTGGACGTGCGCGAGCTTTCGCTTACACCAACCGACCTCGAGCGGTTCACCGGCTCGGTCTCCCTCTCTGGCGAGCTGCGTCTGGACGAGCTCGGGCCCGTGCTCGCGCGCGCCGGAATCGGGCGCGCCGAGGGCGTGGTGCGCTACGAGGTCACCGCGCGCCGGTCCGAGAGCGCTCCCAGCGCCCCGGCGCTCCGCGCGCGCCTTCGAACGCAGTCACTCGTTCTGGCCGGCGCTCGCCCCGACATCGAGCAGACGCCGACGCGCGAAACGGCGCGGGCGGCGGAGCCCTGGTCGGTCCAGGGCGTCGATCTCGCGCTGGAAGCCTCCTCGGAGAACGGCACGGCGCGCGTCGATGCCGAGCTCTTCGACGCCACGGGCACGCTCCTCGTGGCAGACGCCGAGTGGACGGGCGTGCGCGTGCCGCGTTCGATCGCGGCGGATCGGCGTGAGCTCGGGCGGGCGCCGTTCGGGGCGCGCGTCCGCGTTCCCGAACGGAGTTTCGGCGGCCTGCCCCCCCCGGTTCGGCCCGCATCCCTGGATGG
>QGUH01000981.1 GCA_003242355.1 Pseudomonadota bacterium | reverse complement strand
GGGGGCGTGGACGCGCGCCTTTGTGGGGGCGCCTCCCGCCGTTTTCGGGAGTCGGCGCGGCGTATGGTCCAGTGTGGGTGAAACCCGCAAGATTGACCCATTCGTGGAGTGTAGGTAGGAGCGTTACATGGAACGGCTGCAAGCGCGTGCCGGCCTGCTGGCTCTCCTGCTGATCACCGTGCCTGCAGGGGCCGCGCCGACTGCGGGCTCCAAGGCGGCAGCGAAGCCGGCGGCCAAGGCGGCGACACAGCGCTCGAGCGGGCAGGGCTCGCGCGCCGTGAGCACGTCCAAGCAGCCTCCGCGGTTCGCCAAGCCGACCAAGGCAACCGGCAAGGGAACGCCGGGCAAGGCGGCGGCTTCGGAGCCCGTGACGACCGGCCCGGACATGGCGATGCGCCGGCACATCGCGGGCGGCCCCACGGAGGAAGATCTGCGCGCGGGCAAGAACGATCCCGAGCTGTCTGCGCTCCGAGAGGCCGAGGTGGCGCTTTTCCCCAAGCCGCTGCCCGGCGTGGTGCCGGGTTGGTCGTGGGACGTGCCGCGCGCGTTGGACCAGGGCGGTCCCGAGATCGTCGCGGGAGCTCCGCCGGCAACGCGTCTCGTTCCCTCGGCCGAGCCTCAGGCGGTGCCGAACACGCCGTTCCTCAAGTCGCTCACGCTGCCCGATATCCCGGTTCGCTTCGAGGAGCGCGTGCTGCGCTACCTGAGCTTCTATCGCGAAAGCCCGAGCGGGCGGGCCATCGCGCGTGCGTGGGCGAAGAAGGTGGGGCGGTACGCGCCGATGGTGAAGGCCGAGCTCGCACGCGCGGGGCTGCCCACCGACCTCGTGTGGGTCTCTCTCATCGAGAGCAGCCACAACCCCGTGATCGTGTCGCCCGCGGGAGCGGCCGGCCTCTGGCAGTTCATGCCGGATGCGGGCAGGACGTACGGGCTTACCATCAATCGCTGGATCGACGAGCGCCTCGATCCGGTTCGCTCCACGGAGGCGGCGTGTCGATACCTCAGCGATTTGTACCGCCGCTTCGGCACGTGGGAGCTCGCGATGGCCGCGTACAACATGGGGTACGCGGGGTTGGCGCGCGCCATCCGCAAATACAACACGAACGAGTACTGGCAGCTCGTCCGGTACGAGGCGGGCATTCCGTGGGAAACCACGCTCTACGTCCCGAAGATCCTGGCGACCGCGCTCGTGATGAACAACAAGCGCGCGTTCGGGCTCGACGACGTCGAGCCCGATCCGCCCGAGCGCTTCGATACGGTGCTCGTCGGGCCGGGCGTACGCCTCGAGACGATCGCGCGCTACGCGGGCGTGCCGCGCAAGGAAATCGAGGATCTCAATCCGCAGTTCCTCGCGGGCCGCACGCCGCCGGCTGCTCCCGGCAGCCCGGCCATGAGCTACCGAGTGCGCGTTCCGGCGGGTAAGGCCGCGAGCGTGCGCGAAGGGCTCGCCCGCGGGGGAACGGACGACGAGTCGCTCGAGCGCTACGTGGTCAAACGCGGAGAGACCGTGGAGAGCATCGCGCTCGCCCACGGGACGACCGAGGCGCAGCTTCGGCTCATCAATGCGGTGAGCGCCAAGGAAGTTCTCAATCCGGGCACCGTGCTCCTCGTCCCCCAGTCGGAGCGGACGCGCGAGGACGCTCCGGACGCGGACGTCGTGGTCGTGCCGCCGCGCCCCGTGCTCGATCGCGCGCGTCGGCGCGTGTTCTACCGCGTGCAAGCGGGGGATTCGCTGGAACGCATCGCCCAGGCGTTCTCCGTGTCGCGCGCGGACCTTCTGACCTGGAACGCCCTCGACGGGCGCGCGCGCCTGCAGCCCGGGATGACGCTCCAGGTGCTCGTATCCAAGAACGCGAAGCTGTCGCACGTGCGCCATCTTCCGGAAGAGAAGGCGCGGGTGTTGGTGGCGGGCTCGCCCGAGTTCTTCGAGTACTTCGAGGGGCAGAACGGCAAGAAGCGCATGGTGCTCCGGGCACGACCCGGCGATTCGCTCGCCGCCATCGGCAAGCGCTATGGGATGAGCGTCGGGTACATGGAGCGGGTGAACCGCCGCTCGCGCAACGACGCGCTGACGCCTGGCGAGCCCGTGGTGGTCTACACCGAGCGCGCGCAGCCGCTCGCGGGCGATTCCCTCTTCCGCGAGCCCACGGCGCGGGCGACACCCGAGCGCGTGGCACGGAGCTCCTCGGGGGCGTCGGGCACGGTCGAGAGCGCCGCGGTGGCCGAGCAGCCAACGCTGGCCGGCGACGGACGCCGAGGCGCTGCCCTTTTAAAAAACCCCCGAGCCCCCGGACCCGAATGAAATCTCGTATCCCGTTTTCTGCTGGAAAAAAAAAAGAAA
>QGUH01000980.1 GCA_003242355.1 Pseudomonadota bacterium | reverse complement strand
CTCTTGATTCTGATCTCGGTGGTTGCGGCCCCCCGGATCCACCTCGGTCGGCTCCCCGGGGGCGAGGTGGATCACGGCGTGCGCAACCACCGAGATCAGAATCAAGAGCACGGCGCGCTGGAGCAGGGTCCTGACGAGGAAACTCCACATGGCGGCTCCTATTGCGAAAACTCCGGCACGCTCGGCAGCTTGCGCCAGCGCTCGAAGTAGTAGTCCACCTGCCCGGAAGGCGTCGGCTCGATGGGCGCGTAGGCCTCGCTGCCATCGGCCTTGCGATTGACGACCACGATGCGCCGATCGAGCACGTAGGGACGGAGCGGCTCGTAGAGGAACGTGTACGGCTGATCCTCGGCGATCCTGCGGTGGAGCTGCCGCGCGAGCTGGATCTGCCGCTCGGGGTCGTACTCCTGCCGAATCTCCTCGATCAGGCGATCGGCCTCGGGGCTCGAGTAGCCCGCGTGGTTCAGCTCGTACTTGTCGCCCTGGCTCGAGTGCCAGATCTGGTACTTGTCGGGGTTGATGTCGCCGCCGACCCAGCCGAGCACGATGGCGTCGAAGTTGCGCGGGTGCACGAACTGCTCGAGGAACACCGTCCACTCGAACACCTGGGTGGTGCAGCGCACGCCGATCTTGCGCCACGCTTCCTGAGCGATGCTGAGGATCGCCTTGCGCTGCGGGTTGCCGGCGTTCGTGATCAGGGTGAACTCGAGCACCTTGCCGTCCTTCTCGAGCCAGCCCTGCGCGTTGCGCCGATAGCCCGCCTCTTCGAGCAGCGCGAGCGCGCCCTTCGGGTCGTAGGGCAGTGGCTTCACGCTCGGGTCGTTGTAGGGCGTGTTCGAGTAGTACGGCCCGGTCGCGCGTTTGCCCTCGCCGTAAAGCACGTACTCGATGATCTCCTCGACGTTGATGGCCATCCCGAGCGCGCGGCGCACGCGCGGATCTCGAAAGTGGGGCCGCCGCAGGTTGTACCCGATGTAGGTGTAGAGCCCTTCGTTTCCGGAGACGTACTGATAGCGATCGTCCGAACGGAAGCGCTCCGCCTGGTGCGGCAGCGCCTGGTAGACGTCGAGCGCGCCCGCGTGCAGCTCGAGCTCCTGCGCCACGTAATCGGGGATCACGCGCAGGATCAGGCGCTCGTACTCGGGGCGCGCGCCCCAGTAACCGTCGAAGCGCCGGAGCTCGACGTACTCTTCGGGACGCCACGAAGCGAAGCGGAACGGGCCCGTTCCGATGGGTCGGCGATTGAACTCCGAGTTGCGGAGCGAGAACGTGGCGCGCGCGTCCGGCGGCAGCTTGCGCGCGTTCATCTCCCGCTCGAGCGCGGCGTCGTCGAGCAGGTGCTTGGGCAGGATGCCCATCGTCCAGTCGATGAGCGACGGCGAATAGAGGCGCTTGTACACGACCCGCACGGTGTACGGATCGAGCACCTCGACGCGATCGACGGCTTCGAACGAGCTCGCTCGCGGCGAGATGTTCTTCGGATCGACGAGCGCGTCGTATGTAAACTTCACGTCTTCGGCCGTGAACGGGTGCCCGTCGTGGAAGCGCACGTCGCGCCGGAGGAAGAACGTGACCACCGGGTTGTGCTCGCCGACGGGCAAAAACTCGGCGAAGCGGGCCTCGAGGTCCTTCTGCGCCTCTGCCGGCGTCACCCGAATCCGATCCGCGAAGGGCGCGCCCTGGAAGTAGTCGGCGCCGAGCACCTTCGCGAGCTCCTCGAACAGCCGCGGCTCGACCTTGCGCAAGCGAATCCGCACGCGCTCGGGCACGCGCACCCGCACCTCGGCAGTGAGCGGCTCGGCCTTGCCCTTCTGGTTCGCGCGCAGCACGGTCTCCGAGCGGCGGCGCTCGCTCTCGGGCACGATCTCGAGCTTCTCGATGCTTGCCTGGACGGCGGGCAACGCGCCCTCGGCGAGCGCCGCCTCGAGCGCGGCGAGCACGTTCGCGGCCGTGGCCGGCGCGCCGTTGGGCAGCGTGCGGCCCGGCACCGGCGCGACGAACGCTTCTTCCGTCACCGTCCAGCGCTCGGCGAGCTCGGGCGCGAGATTCAGATTCTCGTCCGCCGTGATGAGCCCATCGAAGACGTGCGTCGTCACGCGCGAGCTCGCCGCATCCTGATGCAGAATCGGGTTGAGCAGCTTGGCGTCCCCGATGTCCGCCTGAATGAACGTCGTCAGTCGTCCGGAGCGCGCCTCCGCCCGGCTGCCGGTGGTGGGCACCCACAGCGCGGACTGCAAGAGCGCGATCCCGAGCAGCCCCGGGAGCAGCAGCATGATGCGCTTCGTTCGCATCGGGTGCCCACTATGCCCGCTGTCCGGCCAGCGTGCCATGACTCAGTTTC
>QGUH01000095.1 GCA_003242355.1 Pseudomonadota bacterium | reverse complement strand
TTTCGCCAGCACGAGCGCGAAACGGCCGAAAGGTGGCGCTTTCCGAGCACAGCGGCGAGCAGCGGTGCAAGCTGTCGCGGCGCCGCGTTTTGCGGCGTGCGCGCGCGGCGTGATCGACGCGTGACGAGCGGTGACCCGGGTCGGCTCGGGCCTTGCAGAGCTCGCCCGCCATGAAGGCGCTGACCTACCGCGGGCCGTCGACCATGAGAATCGTCGAGAAGCCGGAGCCGCGCATCGAGCACCCGAACGACATCGTGCTGCGCGTGACCCGCACCGCGATCTGCGGATCGGATCTCCACCTCTACCACGGGCTCGTTCCCGACACGCGCGTTGGGACCACCTTCGGGCACGAGTTCGCGGGCGTGGTCGAGGAGGTGGGGCCCTCCGTCACGTCGCTGCGCAAGGGCGACCGCGTGATCGTTCCCTTCAACATCGCGTGCGGGACCTGCTTCTACTGCGAGCGCGGGCTCACGAGCGTGTGCGACAACGCCAACCCGGCGACGGATCTGCTCGGCGCCTGTTTCGGGTACTCCCACATGGCCGGCGGCTACGAGGGCGGGCAGGCGGAATTCGTGCGCGTGCCGTACGCGGACGTCGGCCCCATGAAGATCCCCGACGACATGCACGAGGAGGACGTGCTGTTCCTCACGGACATCCTGCCCACGGGTTACCAGGCGGCGGAGGTGGGGGGCATCCAGGAAGGAGAAACGGTGTGCGTCTTCGGCGCAGGGCCCGTGGGGCTCATGGCCATGAAGTGCGCGTGGTTGATGGGCGCGGGGCGCGTGATTGCGGTCGATCGCTTCGATTACCGACTCGAGTTCGCGCGGCGGTGGGCGAACGCCGAGCCGTTGAACTACGAGGAAGAAGGCGGCGCCGACGTGATTCGGACCCTGAAACGATGGACCGACGGGCGCGGCCCGGACGTCTGTATCGACGCGGCGGGGTTGGAAGCGTCCGGATCGGGGCTGCACACGTTGCTCGGGATGACGATGCTGCAGGCAGGGCGCGCGACGGCCCTCACGTGGGCGATTCAGTCGGTGCGGCGCGGGGGCAACGTCGTGATCATCGGCGTGTACGGCCCACCGTGGAACCTCGCTCCCGTCGGTGAGGCGATGAACAAGGGCGTAACGATTCGGGCCGCGCAGTGCAACGTCAAGCGCTACCTGCCCCGCTTGCTCGAGCACGTGCGGGCCGGGCGCCTCGATCCGAAGGGCATCATCACGCACCGGCTGCCGCTCGAGGAAGGGCCGGAAGCGTACCGCATCTTCGCGCGCAAGGAGGACGAGTGCATCAAGTGCGTTCTCTTGCCCGCTGCAGCGTGAGCTCCGATTCGTCCGCGCGCGATTCGGGATCGTGGCCGAGGTGGTTGATCGTGGGTTGATCGTGGAGTGAAACACCATGCAAATAGAGAGAACCGACGTGATGGGATGGGGCGTGGATCGTCGCCTCGAAGACCGCCCGGGCGTTCCGATGGAGCAGAGCCCGCCGCGCCCGGTGGGCAGCCCCACGTGGCAGGTCCCCGAGCAGCAGCGCTCCGAGCGCGCCCCGCTCGTCGCTGCGACGAGGACGCTCACGCCCGTGTACTCGACGGCGCTTCCCCCGCGCGGGTTGAGCGGCGCTCTGCGGCGCGCTGCCTATCGCATTCCGGACTATCGCGCCCGGCGCTGGCTCCTGCTCCTGCTCGCCGATCGCGTCGACGTGATCGAGCACAACCCGAGAGCCACCGCCAAATTCCTGAGCGGCATCGGCGCCGTCGCGCTCGTCGTGCTCGCCCTGCGCGCGCTCCGGCGCGCTTGAACGGGCCCGGCGGGGACGGGCGGCGCGTGCCGTCCGCCATGGACGGGGCCGAGAGCGCCGATCAGTCGATCCGGTCGGCGAGCTGGGCTCGATTGGGAGCTTCGAGGATCGAGCACACCGCCCGCGTCAGATCGGCGGGCAAGAACGGCTTGGGCAAGAAGAAGGTGCCGGGCTCGAGCGGCGCCGAGAGCAGCGAGGCGTCGTCGCTGTAGCCGGAGATGTAGAGCACGCGCAATCGGGGGTGGCGCTCCTTGAGCTTTCGGGCGAGCTCGTTGCCGCCCATCTCCGGCATCACCACGTCCGTGACGAGCAGATCGATCGCTTCGCCGTGTCGGGCTGCGAGCTCGAGCGCCTGGCGCCCGTTGGACGCTTCGAGCACTCGATAGCCACGGAAAACGAGCAGATCGGAGACGAGCTTGCGGACGCCGTCGTCGTCGTCGCAGACCAGCACGGTCTCGAAGTTCCGCGAGCGCATCGTGGGCTCCGGTAGCGGAGCGGGCGAGGCTTGCTCGGCTGCCGGCGCATTCGCGCGCGCACGGGGCAGGCGGATCGTGAACGCCGTTCCCTCGCCGACGCGGCTCTCGACGCGAATCGAGCCGCCACTTTGGTGCACGATGCCGTCGACGGTGGCAAGACCCAGGCCCGTGCCCTTTCCCGTCGCCTTGGTGGTGAAAAAGGGCTCGAAGATGTGGGGGAGCACGGACTCGGGGATGCCGGTACCCGTGTCGCGGACGACCAGCGTGACGTAGTCCCCCTCGGGCAAGCCCTCGGAGTTGTCGGCGTCGAGCGACACGTCGCTGGTCTCCAGCGTGAGCTTGCCGCCGTTCGGCATCGCGTCGCGGGCGTTGAGCGCCAGGTTCAGGATGACCTGCTCGATTTGCCCGGGGTCTCCGAAAATTCGGTGCTCGGCGGCGAGCGACGTCACGAGCTGAATGTCCTCGCCGATCAGGCGCTCGAGCAGCCGACGCATGCGATCGACCGTCTCGTTCAGGTCGAACGCCTGAGGCATGAGCACCTGCCTCCGGCTGTACGCGAGGAGCTGGTGCGTGAGCTCGGCGGCGCGTTGGGCGCTGGTGAGCACCATGTCCGCGTGCTGCGCGAGCGTGCCACCCTCGGGCAAGCTCCGTTTCAGGAGCTCCGTGTAGCCCATGATGATCACGAGGCGATTGTTGAAGTCGTGGGCGACGCCCCCGGCGAGCTTACCGAGCGCCTCGAGCTTCTGCTTCTGACGGAGCTCCGCTTCCAGCCGCTCGCGCACCTCTGCGGCTTCGCGCTGCTCGTGCACGTCTGTGAACTGGACGATGATGGCTTCGAGCCGCCCGTCGGGCAATCGGAGCGCGGTGACGTGCGCGACGTACCAGCGCACCTCGCCGTTCTTGTGGATGAGCCGCTTCTCGTGACGCGCGACGTCCGCCTCTCCGCGGGCGAGCCGCTCGATCGCGCGCCGCTCGACCTCGAGATCATCCGGATGGGTGACGGTGACCCAGATGTGGTACGCATCACCCGAGAGGATTTCGTCGACCGTCCAGCCGATGATGCGTGCGAAGGCTTCGTTGGCGAAGAGGTACCGCCCCTCGATCGCCGAGACGCACATCATCGGGACCTGCGCGATGTTGACGGCGGTCCGATACCGGTCCGCTTCTTTCAAGCGGCGTGCCAGCTCGTCGCGCTCCGCGCACACGCGTGCCAGCTCGTTCTCGAGTTCGGCGACCCGGTCTGCCATGTGCGCGTGCTATCGGAACACGGCCGAGTCGCCCGCCACAAGGTCTTTTTGCGACGTGGTGGGCACGACCGCCTTCGACAGGCCCGCTCGTTCTGGTAAACGCGTCGTCATGAAGACCACAGCGCTCGCCCCTGCTACGCTGTTCACGGCATTTCTGGCCTGTTCGCCTGCGGCGGAGGTCAGAGAGCCCGCAACCACGCCGCGGCCGCCCGCGGCCGAGCCGCCCGCAACCGCGCAGGTAGAAGCTCCGCCAGCGGCGCCGGCCGAGCCCGCAGCGGAGCCGTCTCCGGAGGAGCGGAAGAAGGCCGAGGAGCTCGAGAAGCTGAACGCGGATTTCGCCGCCGCGCGCGCCGCGCACGAAGCGGAGCTCGCGCGCCTCACGCCGGAGATCCGAGCGGAAGCGAAGGCGCTCGCCGAAAAGAAGTACACGAACACGCGCGAAGCGATCGCGACCGTGATGAAGGGCAAGCACCGCAAGCCCGGCAATCCGGAGCGCGACCCGCAACGGCACCCGGTGGAGACGCTCGCGTTCTTCGGCGTGAAACCGAATCACACGGTGCTCGAATACGGTCCCGGAGAAGGTTGGTACACCGAGCTTCTCGCACCGATGCTCGCGACCTCCGGCAAGCTCTACGTCACGATGACCGACCCGAACGGTCCGCGCGATCAGCGCGCGACGCTCTATGGTGAGCGCACGCGTCTCTTCCTCGAACGGCTGCCGGAGGCGTACGGCAAAGTCGGCACGATCGTCATCGATCCCACGGCGCCCAAGCTCGACCTCGAAGGCACCGTGGACGTCGTGCTCGCGATCCGCTCGCTGCACGGCATGCACAACGGCGGCACGCTCAAGGCGTGGCTCGAGCAGTTCCACCGCGCGCTCAAGCCGAAGGGCGTGCTCGGCATCGTGCAGCATCGCGCGCCGGCGGACGCGAACCCGGACGAAAGCGCGAAGAAGGGCTATTTGCCCGAGCCCTGGGTGATTCAACAGGTCGAGGCGGCGGGCTTCAAGCTCGCGCAGAAGTCGGAAGTGAATGCGAACTTGAAGGATACGAAGGATCACCCCGAAGGGGTGTGGTCGCTGCCGCCCACGCTTCGACAGGGCGACGTCGATCGCGAGAAGTACCTCGCGATCGGGGAGAGCGATCGCATGACGCTCAAGTTCGTGAAGCCTTGAGCCCGGGTCGCCGAGCGGTTCGACCGATCGGCGTTCTGGTTTCCGTCGCCGTGGAGGGCGCCGCGCTTCCCGCCTCTGGTGCGGGGGAGGGACGCGGCGCCCTTCTCGCTTTCGTCGTGGGGGAGGGCTGCGGTGCCGTCGTCGCTTCGGTCGCGGGAGAGAGAGCCGTGCCATCGCTCGCTCCGCGCCGAGCTTTTGCAGTGGAGCCGTCCGCGCGCGGACGCTCAGGGCCCGCCCGACACGGGCCACCCTTCTTCGTCCCAGGCGAGCTCCGCGATCCGCAGGACCGAGGCCCCGCCGTCCTCGGCATCGTACGCATGATAGACGTTGTACGTGAAGCGTCCGTCGTCGAGGATCATGTTGCTTCCCGGACCTGCGAAGCGCTCGTTGCCTTCCAGCACGAGCGTGCCGCCACCGTCGAGCAGGGGCCGTTCCGATCGATCGAAGTAGGGGCCCGTCACCGAGCTCGCGCGCCCGACCACGATCTTGTGCGTGCTGTCGAGCCCCATGCAGCAGCGATCGAACGACAGGAAGAGGTAGACGAACTCTCCGCGGCGGTAGAGCGCCGCGGCTTGTAGCGCGCGTCCGTCGTCGGGCCGCGCCGCGATCGGCGTCACTTCCGTGCTCGCGGCTTTTCCGTTCGGGTTCAGCCGGAGGAGCTGAATCCCGTCGAGGTAGCTGCCGAACGCGAGCCAGGGCACGCCGTCTTCGACCAGCACCGTGGGATCGATCGCGTTCCAGGGATGCTCGCCCGACGCGTCCACGTTCGAGCAGATCACCCAACCGTCGTCGACGAAGCTCTCCGGTTCCTCGGGCGTCGTGCTCACGGCATGTCCGATGCAGGAGCGATCGCTGCGGTAGGTCGAGGCGGCGTAGTAGAGGTGATGGCGATCCCCGAACGCGACGACGTCGGGCGCCCAGAGGTCCTTCGCGTCGGGCACCTTTTCGGAGATCCACTCGGGGAATGCGGGGAGCGCGCTGCCGATGTCGCGCCAGCTCACCAGGTCTTCCGAAAACTTCATGGTGATGCGCTCGCCGAGAGCGAACGCGACCCACCCGTTTTCGGCGCGGACGATCGCGGGCGTGTGCGCCCGGAGATCCCCGACGAGCGGCAGCACACCGGGCGGGTGCACGGGATCGTACGGCTCTCCCGAGAGCCGAGCGGGGTAGGGCCCGGACGCCACCACGTCCGAATCGGCGTGGCAGCCGACGAGCGAAATGCCGAGAACGAGCGCGAGCACCGCGTCGACCGGGAACGCCGTCGGGGCACGCGGACGGCGGCGAGCCATCCCACGCGCCGCGCCCATCAGAGCTCCTCGAGTCGCCGACGCAGGCGCTCCGCTTGGGGGCTCTCCGGATAGCGCGCGAGGAAACGCTCGATCGCCGCGCGCTCCTCCGTGTGTCGCCCGAGCTCGCGGAGCGCGCGGATCTTCCCGTGGCTCGCTTCTTGGGTCAGCGCGCCGCCGTGACGCAGGTACGCCTCGAATGCGGCCAGCGCCGCCTTCGGATCCCGGAGCTGCGTGAGCTCGATTTCGCCGAGCGACACGAGCGCAGCGCGCGCCTCGGCGCTCCGTGGATGCCGAGCGAGCAATTCACGATAGGCGGCGGCCGCGTCGACGGCACGGCCCGAGGCTCGGAACGCCCGTGCCCGCGCGAGCAGGGCCTGCGCGCTCGCGACGCTGGTGTGCCGCTCGTGACTCGCAGTCGAGGGAGCGGGCGCTGGCTCGGGCGCGGCTGCGGAGCTCGGTGCGCTCTCCGGCAGCTGCAACAGATCGTAGCTGCGCGCGGTGCGCTCCCCGTGCTCGAGCGTCAACCGTTCGGCGACGGACGCGTAGCCGGCACGCGACACCGAGAGGCGATGCGTGCCGCACGGAACGAGCGCGGCGACGGGTGAGGTTCCGAGATCGCTCGTCCCCAAGGTGATGGTGGCGCCGGGCGGCGAGGTTTCGACGTGGAGCGCGCAGCGCGTGTCGCCGCCGGCCATCAGCGTGGCGAGCGCGATTGCAGAAGCGTCTCGCTGCATGCCTTCGCCGGTGAGCGCCGCCTCGCGAATCGTCGCGGAAAGCTCGAGCGCGGCGGGCGCCGTGACCGTCTTTTCGGAGCCATTGGCGAGCGCGCCCTGAACGGTTCCCTCGTGCACCCGCACGGTGGAGCGTCCGTCGCTCGTGAGCTCCACCGTGAAGATCGTGCCCTTGGCCACGACGGTGCCCGTCGGCGTCACGATCCCGAAGGTCGTCCCGGCAGGTTGTGGCAACAGCCGCGACACGACGCTTCCTCGCAACAGTTGCAGGCGGCGCTCGTTCGCGGCCAGCGTGTGAATGCGGAGCTCGGTGCCGTGCGCGCCGCAAGCGGCGACGTTCGTGTCCAGCCGCACGCAGGCTTCGCCGCGCGGCATCGCGATCACGTCGCCCACGCGGAGCGCATGGCCCGCGCTCGCGGCCTGGGCGTTCACCGTCACGTCGCCCGAAACGAAGGCCAGCGTCGCATGGGCGGCTGGTGCGGGCGGCGCGACGCCCTCGTCCTCGAGCGAGAGCACGACAAAGGTGCCGAGCGCTCCGAGAGCGGCGGCCGCGACGACCGGCAACACGCGGTAACGACGCTTCCGCCACCACGACCGGATGCCTCCTTCCTCGTTCGTGGCGCGGGCGATCGCCTGCCGTGCTTCCGGCGGAAGGAGAGCGGCGTCGAGGCCGTCCGGGCGAGCGAGCACGCGCTCGAGCGCGAGCGACTCGAAAACGTGCGCTTCGGCGCCGCACGCCGTGCAGCTCGCCGCGTGATCGCGGTGGAACGAAGTCTCTGCCGGTGACAGGCACTCCCCGAGCGCCAGGCGATCCGCGAGCGCGACCCAGCGTTGGCAGGCACTCGTCGTTTCCCTCGGGCTCCCCTGCGCAACGGTCACGACCGACTCCCCGATCGGGGAACCCCGATCGCAATTTCGCGGCGGATGTGTTTTCGGAGCTGCTCGCGACCCTGCAGCAGCCGATCCTTGACGGTGTTCGGCGAGACGCCGGTCAGCTCCGCGATCTCGTCGATCGAGTAGCCCATCACGTGGCGGAGCACGAGCGCAACGCGCCGGGTTTCGGGCAGCTCCGCGAGATAATCGACGATCGGGCGCGGCACGTCGTGCGATGCCGGCGAATGGCCTTCGACCGCGAGCTGCTCGAGCGGCGCATCCGAGTCGTGGCGCGCTTCCCGGAGCCGGCGCTTGCGCGCGAAGCGCATGGCCGTGCGCACGGCGATGCGATCTGCCCAGGCGAGAAAGCTTCCGCCGCGGTACGCCGCTGCCGCGCCGAGCACCTCGAGCAGCGTGTTCTGGGCCGCGTCCTCCGCGTCGGCATGATTGCCGAGGATCGCGAGCGCGATGGCGCGCGTACGGCGATCGATGCGCTCCACGAGCGCGCGCTGGGCATGGGGATCGCCCTGAGCGGCGCGGCTCACGAGCTCGGAAGGTTCGGGGCGACGGGAAGGATCCACCGCAAGTGCCGTCCTTGTCCGTGGAAGTGTGGCTTACGTGGCGGGGAACGGGGCGGCGATTTTTCGGCGAACCGAGCCCAAATGCAGTTTCCAGGAAACTTTCCGGCGAAGAGAGATCCCGGCGGAGAAAGATTGCGCCGACGGGCCGCTACAGGTCGACGGCGAGCCCGAGCTCGAGGCGCGGGCGCACGGGGTATGGCTGGAGCAGGGAGGTCCGTTCTCCGGAGTCGCGCGTGATCACGTAGTCGAAACGCTGGAGCGGAACTTCCGCGCCGAGCGCGCACGACAGGAGCAGCGGCGGGGCGATCACGAACGAGCCGCGCGCCCGCACGGAAGCCGCGAGCGAGATGCGGCGGGCCTGCGGGTTCGGCGACAAGGGGGCCTCGGCACGCAGCGTTCTGCGCGCCGCGTGCTCGAGCTCGAGGCCGCCCTCGGCGCCCCACGAGAAGCGAGCGCTCGGAAGGTTGAGCCCTCCGAAGAGCTCGAGGACGTTCCTGGTGATTTCCGCACGGACACCGGCACGGTTCACCGGCAACGCGAAGAAGTGGCCGTACGCGGCGCCGAGCAACCAGGGAGACCGTGGCGGTCGAAGCGCGAGCCACGCGCCGGCCCCGTTCTGCCAAGGGGTGTGATCCGCGTACTGCGTTCCGAGGTATGCGGCCGCCGCGCGGAAGCGGAGCCCCTCCGAAGCAACGGCTCCGGATGCCGGCGGAGCCACGGCGGGGGCCGTGGAGGCGGGGCGGGGCGCCGGCGGGGCCGGGGAGCGTTCCTCGGCGGTTTCCCAGGTCTCCAAGGC
>QGUH01000979.1 GCA_003242355.1 Pseudomonadota bacterium | reverse complement strand
GGGCTTGGATGACCAGAAGGACGTGCGCGAGCCATGCGAGGCGAACGAACAACAGGGGAATGTCCAGCGCGGCGACCACACGCCGCGCGCGCCCCCGAGGTCCTGCGGCGCGAGCGAGCGCGACCAGGCCCGCGAGCACCACGAGCCGCTGGACCGCGGCCTCGGCGACCCCGAGCGCCAGCTTGGCCGAAGCCCCGAACGCGGCCGCGTTCGACGCGTGGAGGTAATGCCCGGGGGCGCCCGACCAATCGAAAGTCGCCAAAAGCTTGACGGGGACGAGCGAGAGGAAGCGAAGCGGGTCGCGGAGCACGTTGTCGAGCCCTGCCCGACCGAAGCAGCGGTCCTTTTCGGCCTCGGCGAACACTTCTCGGCAAGCAGGCGGCACGCCGAGCTCGTCCACGGAAACCCACGTCCCGGTCGCCTTCTCGGCGGAGCCGATGAACAGGTTCCATCCCATGTTCGCGCTCACGAGCACACATCGGTCCATGCGCGCACAGTTGCGCAGTGTCCACGGCAAGCACACGCCGAGCGCGACCACGGAAACGAGCAGCGCGGCCCGCATTCGGGCCCGCGCTCCCGACGCCGACAGCGCCCCGAACACGGGCGCGAGCAGCAAGCTTTGCGGCCGAATCAGCACGGCGAGCCCGGAGAGCGCACCGATGCCGAAGCGGAGGGCCCTTCCGGAGGCGCCCGTGCGCTCGTGAGCAGACACGGCGAGGGCGCCCAGCACCGCGAGCAGCGCCGCCGTCACCCCTTCCGTCATGAGCGCCGGCGTATAGGGCACGAGGCTCGGATGCACGGCAGCGACCAGGCCAGCGACGAATGCGGGTCCTCCGGGAACGACGACGCGGGCAATGCGGTGGACGCCCCACACGCCGAGCGCGCCGAACCCGGCGTTCATCACCATTGCGACCGTCGGCGAGGCGCCGAAAAGCGCGTAGAGAGCGCCGACGAGCGCCGGGTAGCCGACCGGATAGTGCGCCGCGTACGTCACGGCGCCGTCCGGCCACGCCCACGTGTACCCGAGCCCGGCTGCAATTCGCTGAGCGACGACGTGGTAGAAGGTCCCATCGTCGGCAGGCGGAAAGCGCCCTGCCGCCCAGAGGACCGCACCGAGACGCAACGCGAGCGCGAGCGCGACGAGCACGGCGGCCTGTCGCCGCGTCGCGGGCGCTACGAACCAAGCACGGAGCCGATCGAGCACCCTCACGGGAAGTCCCGGAGCAGCCCGACGCGGAGCAAGTCTTCGACGAGCTCGCAGGCCGGGAGTCCGACGACGTTCGCGTACGAGCCCTCGATCCGCTGCACCAAGAATGCCCCCAACCCCTGAGCGGCGTACGCGCCCGCCTTGTCGAGACCCTCTCCGGACTCCGCGTAACGGCGTACCTCCGCCGCCGAGGCGGCGCGCAGCGTGACCTGCGACTGGACGGTCCGCGCGCACAGGATGTGCGCTGGCTGCTCGCCGCTCGAGATGGCGTAGCGCGTGTACACGGTGTGGGTGCGCCCGACGAGCCGAGTGAGCAGGTGCACGGCTTCGTTGACGTCGGCCGGCTTGCCGAGGATTTGCTCGTCGAGCACGACGATCGTGTCCGCCACGAGCACGCCGGCGATCCCCGTGCTCGGGACCCGTGCCGCGACGGCCGTGAGCTTGTCTCGGACCACCCGCTCCAGGTACTCCGTGGGAGGTTCGCCCGCGCGCACGTGCTCCGCCACGTCCGCGGGCACGACGCGGAAGGGTATGCGCAGGCTCTCGAGGATGTCGCGGCGTCGCGGTGACGCCGATCCGAGCACGAGCGGGGTCTCGGCGCTGATCATGGGCGGCGCATGCAAGAGCGCCGAATCGGCGTCAACCAAGCCGCGTCCTTTCCGCCTGGGCCGCCTCGGACGGCTCGCGAGCGCGCTGCTCGCCCTTGCCGCCGCAACGAAACCCGGTGACGCCCACGCCGACTGCCGTCGGTCGGTTGCAACGTCGTGCATCGACGCGAACGCGCTCTGGCTTCGCCCGGGCGCTCACGACTTTCTCACGGTGCCCGTGGGCGAGCCCGTTCCCGCGGGAGCCGTTGCCTTCGCGGCGGGCGCCACGTTTCTTTCGCGTCCGCTGGTCCTCACGGTTCCATCGCCCGATCGAGGCGGGCGCGAGGTGCCGCTCGTGGAACGGGCCGTCGACCAGACGCTGCGCGTCGCGGCTGGCCTGGGTCACGGCTTCGAGGTCGGGCTCGCGCTCGCGACCGTGCTTCACCCGGGTGGGGCCGGGCCGTCGGCGCTCCCGACCCAGCGCGGAGAACCGCCCCCGAGCACGGCCGTTCGGGAGCCGCGCGTCGGCGTCCCGCGCGGCTTCCCGCCC
>QGUH01000978.1 GCA_003242355.1 Pseudomonadota bacterium | reverse complement strand
TTTGTTCTTTATTTTTTTTTTTGTCAAGCAAAAGCCGGCATACGCGATCGTGTACGGTCTCGTGGGCTAGGGGATGTGTATAAGGGACAGACTCGGAGCCACACGCGCCGGGGAACCCGCCGCCGAACCCCTTCGTCCCCGCCACCCCCACGCGCACTCCCCGGAAGGTGAACACCTTGGCTTCGCCCTGCAGCACGATGACCCCCGCCTCTTCGAGCACTCCCCGAATCCGCTGCTGATCGCCTTCGTGGTAGTCGTGATTGCCGAGCACGGCGACCACCGGAACGGGAGACGCGCGGAGCTCGTCCGCCAAGCGCTGCGACTCGCTGGGACGCCCGTGCTGGGTCAGGTCGCCCGCGAGCAGCAACAGATCGGCGCTCTCTGCCAGCGTCTCGAGCTGACCCGGCTGGAATGCGCAACGCTGCTCGCCCACGTGTACGTCCCCGACGGCCGCGACGCGGATCATGACGAGCCCGACGCTGCTAGAGCGGCTCCGCCTGCGTGGGTGTCGCGTACGACGCGATCTGCAGGCTGTTCACGAGGAGCATGTCCTCGGGCACCACCTCGCGCGCGACACGCTCCGCGAGCCGCTTCTGCTGCGCATCCTCGACCGAACCGACCATGAAGACACGATCGTCGCGAATTACCACGCGCACGTCCAAGAGGTACGTCCGCGGGTCGGTCGCGAGCGCCTCCTTGACGTGGCCGGCCAGGTACTGCCCCGGCCCATGTCGTTCCGTCTTGCCCATGGCTTCCCTCATGTCTGCGAAATGCGGTGGAAGAGATCACCGATGACGCGATTGGGAACCGCGTAGTCGAGCGACTGAGCATAGAGTAGCAAGCTCAGCACGCGGCGCTGCCCGAACCGCGCTCTCTCCAAGAGATAATCCCAGTCGAACTCCGACTTGAGCAACACTCCCAGAGCGTCGTGCCAATGCCGGGGTGTGGCCTCGTCGTGAGCGACGGCCTTGATGACGAACAAATCCTCGGGCGCGACCACCCAAACGTCCACGCCCGAGTAGCTCACCGCTCGACACCGCTCGATGAGCTCACCATCGAAGTAGATCCCTCGCCCCGTCAGGAAGATCACGTCGACCTGAACGCCGTACTTGAACGCCTTGAATATCCATTTGTGATCGGTGCGCTCACAATCGAAGCCTCGTGGCTCGAGCACCGCGAGCACGCGATCGGCGTCGCAGGGTCTCACGAACAGATCGATGTCGCGCGTCGTGCGCGGCCGACCGAGCACGCTGGACGCGACTCCTCCGATCAGGGCGTAGCGGATGCCGGCCGCTTCGAGCGTTCGATGGATCTCGTCGAGAACCTCGAGCAGCCGATCCTCCGGAAGGAGTTTCTCTCGGGGAAGGTCTCGGGCCTGGCCGATCAACGGAGCCGTACTCATGGAAGCCCCAGCGGGGAATTCCTGAATCGCCGTGCAACGACCGTGCCCCAATGGCGTGACCGCCCCGCGGCACTCGTGCAACGCACGGTCGGGCTCGGCGTCGGTGCGTCTGCTCGCTCACCCTCGTGCTTTTCTCGCTCGACCCCCGCAGAGCGACCTGCCACGCGCGGCGCACTTTGCCGCGGCGTCGTGAAGCGCTCCTACTCTTCTTCGGGGGCTCCGCCCACGCTCGCCAGGTCGGCAGGCGAGATCCGCTCCACGTTGAGGCTCCGTGCCTTGCGGGTCATCGTCTGGAGCAACTCGTCGCAGCCCGGCAGCTCCCCCTTCATGAAGCGCAGGGGATTGACGCGGGCCACCACGAAGTTCTTCAGGTACGGGCTCTTCAACCCGCGCGCCTTGAGGGCCTCGACGGTGTCGGACACGGCCGTATCGAGCTCGATGAGCAGCTCGGCGCGCCGCGCCCGGACGGGTGTCGCGCGCGCGAGGGGCTCGTCGATCCACGTGTCCACCTTGCGCAGCACGGGGTGGTAAGCACCGCCGGCCAGGCGCGGCCGCTCCGCATAGGCGAAACCGAGCGTCACGAGCGCCGGCTCCTCGAATTCGAGCTCGAGCGCGCTCTCCTTGCCCGCATCGCCGTGCGCGAGCTCGCGGTACATGCGCTGGACCTCGAGCGCGCGCTCGCGCAGCGAATGGGCCTTCTCGATGTTGAGCGCCAGGATCTGGTAGGCGACCGAGAACTCGGGAACGAGCAGGCCGACCACGCTCCGCGCCTCGAGCTCGCGAAGCGCCGAGAGACGATGATTGCCGTTCGGCGTGAAGTACCCGTCCTCTCCCCGCACCAGGATCAGGGGGTCGAGGAAGCGCCGCGTCTTGTCCATGGCGCGCACGAGCTTCTTCACGGCCGCTCCCTTGAGTCCCCCCTGAACCGGCTGGGGCGCCCCTT
>QGUH01000977.1 GCA_003242355.1 Pseudomonadota bacterium | reverse complement strand
GCAGGGGCGCACCCTGGGTGTTGTTCCGTCGTCGTATCCCAGGCGCCACCCGCGAGGCCCCGGCCCGCGGCCCGGGCCCGCCCGCCGCGGGCCCCCGCCGGGGCCGAACCGCACCCTTTCCTACGTGCTGTGGGGCGTCGGCGGCGCGGGCATCGCGCTCGGTGCGACGACGGGCATCCTCTTCTTGAACACGCGTTCGCAGCTCAAGGATGCGTGCGGCAGCGGCCCGTGCCCCCCGTCCGAAGAAAATCGCGTGGATCGCTACAACCTTTACGGCACCCTGTCGGCCATCGGCTGGGGTGTCGGCCTCGCCGCGGCAGGTGCGGGAACGGCCCTGTTCTTCGCCACGAAGACGGCCGAAGCGCCGCCTCAGGGCGCGTTCGTCTCGCCCTATGTCGGCATCGGCTCGATAGGAGCTTACGGGAGGTTCTGATGGCAATCGGGGCACCCGGGCCCAGTGGGCTCGGCGGGATGGTGGTGTGGATGGTGCGCGTCTTCGTGACGCTCCTCGCGCTCACGGGCTGTCAAAAGCTCTTCGGTGAGTTCGAGGTATCGCCGTCCGCCCAACCTTCCATCGGCTCGAACGTCGCCTGCGCGACCGGAGCCCATCGCTGCAACGGCGAATATCTCCTGCGCTGCGAAGACGGAGAGTGGACGCTCGCGGAAACCTGCGCGACCAAGGACCACTGCGATTCGACCGTCGGCCGCTGCACGGTGTGCTCCACCGCCGGGCAGCGGACGTGCCGCGGAGCAGAACGCGTCCAATGCAGCACGGATCGGAGTGAGTGGACCCGCATCGAGGTCTGCGAGTCGGAAGACATCTGCAGCCCCACCACTTGCGCTCCTTGCCGTCCCGGCGACGTCCAGTGCGTCGGCGATCCGGCGCGGGAGCTTCAGGTCTGCAACGACGAGCAGCGGTGGGAGACGGTCGACACCTGCGACAGCGAAACGCTGTGCCGCTTGAGCGAAGAGGCAGCGGAAACGAGCCCGGGTGGTGTGGTGGAATGCCTCGAGCCCCGGTGCGAGCCCGGAGCGCTCCGCTGCGACGGACCGTACCTTCAGCGCTGCCGCCAGAGCAGCGACAACTGGGACCTGGTCGACGTCTGCGCGAGCACCGCGCTGTGCGCCATGGCCGCGAACGCGGGGTCTGGCAGCGCTGCGACCCAGAACATGTGCCCTCTCGGGTGCGGGCAGGCGGGTCGGTATCGGTGCACCGACAACGTACCCGAACGCTGCGCGGAGGATCTCACGCAGTGGGTGCCCCTCACCGATGGCCCGTGTCCGACAGAGGCCCCCTGCGACACGGAAACGGGTACCTGTCGGCCCTGCACGCCGGGCACGTTTCGCTGCAACGAAGCGAGCGTCGAAGAGTGCACGGCGGAGCAGACCTGGAAACCCGTCAAAACCTGTGAAACCGCGGCGCTCTGCAGCGTGCAGCAGGACCAGGCCGGCAAGTGGTCGTGGGCGTGCAAGGAGCCGGCCTGCGCCCCGGGGGAAACGCGCTGCAACCCGGACAATCCCGCCGTTTTGGAGCAGTGCAACACCGATCGCACCGGGTTTCGGATGCTGCAGGTCTGCGCGTCGGCGGCGCCGTTCAGGGCCACAGCCGCGCGGGGCGAGCCCCCCGTGTGCATGCCGCTTCCCAACGGGAGCCTGCCGTACCGTTGCCTGGAGAAACAGTTCCAGCAGTGCAAGGCCGATCTCACCGGATACGAAACGCTGAAGACCTGCGCGGCCGACGAGTTCTGCTTCGAAGACAATCCGGCCGCTCCGTGCCATCGGGAGTGTCCGCTGAGCGGGCTCGTGTGCAACGGGAGCGAGCTTCTGAGCTGCACGGCCGACGGAGACCTCGTTCATCAAGCCGACTGTGCGACGCCGGAGCTCTGCCGCTGCGCGGCCAATGGCACGTGTCTCGTCGGACCGAACGGTTGCGGCATTCCCCTGTGCGGCGGAGCGCTTCCGCAAACCCGGTGCGTCGGCTCGACGCTCGAGGTGTGCCAGACCGGGCGCGCGGGATGGGACGCCGTCGCCGAGTGCGGCTCCCCGGAGCTGTGCTTTCCCGGCATTCCCCCCGACTACGCACAGGGCTACTGCGCGGTCTGTGAGGTCGCGGGTGTCGTCGAGTGCAACGAAGACGCGACCGGCACCCGTCAGTGCGCGCCGGATCGGCTGGGCTACACGGGAGAGCAGACGTGCCAGTTCGGCTGCCTCGAGGGACCCGGGCCGAGCGCGGACTACTGCGCCGTGTGTCAGCCCAACGAGCTCCGCTGCGCCGGCACGATGCCGGGCAATTCGAAGCTCCAACGGTGCACGGACGACCAGAGCGGTCTGATCGACGTCGAACCCTG
>QGUH01000094.1 GCA_003242355.1 Pseudomonadota bacterium | reverse complement strand
GCTGCGTGCGGCACAGAAGGACCTCCGTGCCATCGAGAACCCGACGGCATGGCTCACGACGATCGTGAGCCGCCTCTGCCTCGACACGCTCGCGGCGCGCCGCCGACGGAACGCGGAGCCCTGGCAGGAGGAAAGCGCCTTCGCGGTCACGGCCGTCACCGCGGAAGACCAACGGCTCGTTGCCGAATCCGTGGGTCTGGCCTTGCTCGTGGTGCTCGAACGGCTGAGCCCGCTCGAGCGGGTCGCCTTCGTGCTGCACGACGCGTTCGCGCTGCCGTTCGAGGAGATCGCCAGGGTGATCGACCGTTCCGTCGTGGCGACCAAGAAGCTGGCGAGCCGCGCGCGTCAGCGGGTGTACGGAGCTCCCGTTTCCGAGAGGGTCGCTCGCGATCGTGCGGTGGTCGAGGAGTTCCTCGCCGCCGCGCGCAGCGGCGACGTCGAGGCGCTGGTGGCCGTCCTGGCGCCGGACGTCGTGCGCCGGGCGGATTCCGTGGCTCGCGGCGAGGGGATGCCGGCGGAGCTGCGCGGCGCCGACGCCGTCGCCGAGGAAATCGCGGCGAACCAGGCGCGGGCGACGTTCGCGCGCGTGGTGCTCGTCGATGGCGGGGTCGGAGCCGTCGTGGCGCCGTTCGGAAAGCTCCGGTTCGTCTTGAGGTTCACGCTCGCGGGGGAGCGCATCCGCATCTTCGAAGTGCTCGGGACGAAGGAAGCCCTCGAGTCGCTCGACCTTCGGCTCTTGCCTCCGTGACGACCCGTCTTTGCTCGAGGGCACGTCTCCGTCGCGCGCGGGTGCGGTCCCCCGCACGCCTCGCGGCCGTGACAAGCCGTCTTTGCTCGAGGGCACGTCTCCCGCGTCGCGCGCGGGTGCGGTCCCCGCACGCCGCGACCCGTGTTGACTCGGTATTGCGGGCGAGGGCCTGGAGACAGGCACTGACGCTTGGCTCTTTGCTCCGCGTGGACGATGCTCGAGCCATGGCACTGGACCAGGACGAGGCCCTTCGGATCCAAGCGTGTTTGCTCGGAGGGGCGATTGGGGACGCGCTCGGCGCGCCGGTGGAGTTCAATCGGCTCTCGCAGATCCGAGCGCGCTTCGGGCCGGCGGGCGTTACGGATTTCGCGGAGGCGTACGGGCGTGAAGGGGCGATCACCGACGATACGCAGATGACGCTGTTTACCGCCGAGGGCCTCGTGCGCGGGTTCGTTCGCTCGGAAACGCGCGGCATGAGCCACGCGCCCTCGGTGATTCATCACGCCTACCTGCGCTGGTTCTACACACAGGGCTCGCGCCCGCGCGCGGAGATCGCCGAAGGCTCGGAATGGCCCGACGGGTGGCTCGTGCGCGACGGACGGCTCTTCAGTCGGCGTTCTCCCGGTCGCGCGTGCATGACGGCGCTCGGGGCAAGCCGACGTCTCGGAGAGCCTGCGCAGAACGACAGCAAAGGGTGCGGCACGGTCATGCGCGTGGCGCCGATTGGGCTCCTGTTCGACTCCGAACGCGCCTACGGGATCGGGAAGGAAACGTCGGCGCTGACGCATGGTCATCCGACGGGCATCGTCTCGGGCGGCGCGTTCGCGCGCCTCTTGGCCCACCTCGCCGCGGGAGTTCCCTTGTCGAAGGCCGTCGTCGAAATGCGCGCCTTCGTCGCTCAGCAGCCGAGCTCGGAAGAAACCGTGGCCGCCATCGATGCCGCGGTGAAGCTTGCCGAGGAGGGCGGCGAGCCCACTGCCGAGGCGGTCGAATCGCTCGGAGGCGGTTGGGTGGCCGAGGAGGCGATGGCGATTGCCATCTACTGCGCGCTCGTCGCCCGCTCCTTCGAGCACGGCGTGCTGCTCGCCGTGAACCACGGCGGCGACAGCGACTCGACCGGCAGCATGACCGGACAGCTTCTCGGTCTCATCCACGGCTTCGACGCGATCCCCGAGCGCTGGCGAACCCGCGTCGAGCTCCACGACGTCATCGAAACCCTCTCCCGCGACCTCGCCGCCGTCCGCGCCGGCACCTTCGATGCCGCAGCAAACTGGGATCGCTATCCCGGCTGGTAGCGCGCCCTCGCCGCGTCAGCGCCATCCAAGCATCTGGACCGTACACGCGGTTTCGAGGATTGGAGAACTCCCACGATTGCGCGGTGGGCGACGCGACAGTCCTTTACCCTTCGGAAGGTGAACGCGCTTTCGACGTCGGACGTCCCCTCTCGGCTTCCATGTACTCGAAGCGACGCTCTTTGAGCCCGTACACGGTAAAGTGCTCGCGCGAGTTGATCTCGACCTTCAGCTTCAGCCCAACCGGCGGAACATCCTCGGACTCGAAGCGATGGTTCAGCGTCACGCGGCCCTCGCTCTGCTTCCATCTCGGCTTTCCGAGCCACGGATCGAGCACGTCGTGGATCGCGTCGAATACCTTACCGATGCTGCCTGGACGCGTCTGGACCAGGTCGATGTCTTCGGAGTATCGAGCGGCCGGGGTGATGTGGAGCTCATAGAGAGCGGTCCCGCCTCGGAATGCGAGGCTGTCGAGCACCCACGGCGCACGGTCGCGCCACTCGGTGACGATGTCTTTGGGAATCACAGATCCGGCTCCACGACAGCGTTCACTGCGAGCTTCCACCGTTGGTCGCGCGGCGCACCGCTTCGACTCTTCGCGCGCACGAGCGGGGCCACGTCTTTGGCGCGAGCGACCACGGACGGAGCAAGCTCGTCCGCAAGGGCCGGGTGTCCGATCAGATCGAGGAGGTAGCCGAGCCGCTGGACCCACGCGATGGGGCCCTTCTCGGCCTCCGTAACCAGCCGTTCGGGGTCGATGACCTCGACCAGCTCCGCGAGGACCGACGCGACGTTGTCGAGACCGCCGCTCTGATCCGCGTAGCCGACCAACTCGAGCGCGGTCGCTTCGGGAGAGGCGACGCGGAGGAGTCCTCGCCGGCAAGCAACCGAGCCGCCGGTACTCTGGCGGGACGATGACGTGGAAGCTCCGAAAGGGATCCGCGATCTCGCCCTTCGCTTTGAGCCTTCGCAGCGCAGCACGCACCGCCGGGATGGAGCGTGCGAGCGCAGCAGCAGCCTCCTCGGTCGTGAAGTGATGCCTGCCGCGTGCGGCGAGGCGGCAGGCCGCGATGCGTCGGCGGTCGGTGCCCGGGAGCTCCAGCTCGCGCCGATGCGCCGAGAAAGGTCCGGAAGCTCAGAGGGGCACGCCCGTGCCGGAGACGGCACGAGGTTGGACCGGCAGTTGCACGGTTGGTCCGAGGCGCAGCGACCGATGCGCGCTGATGGAGAAACGGGATGGCAAGCACCGTTGGCGACTTCGTGCTCGAACGGCTCGTCGATTGGGGGGTCCGTCGCGTGTACGCCTATCCGGGCGACGGCATCAACGGCATCCTCGGGGCGTTCGGGCGCATGGGGGGCGAGCTCGATTTCGTGCAGGTCCGCCACGAAGAAATGGCGGCGTTCATGGCGTGCGCGCACGCGAAGTTCACGGGGGAGATTGGCGTGTGCATGGCCACGAGCGGGCCGGGAGCGATCCACCTCTTGAACGGGCTCTACGACGCCAAGCTCGATCACCAGCCGGTGGTCGCCATCGTCGGACAGTCGGCGCGCAGCGTCATCGGCGGCGACTATCAGCAAGAAGTCGACTTGCAGAACCTCTTCAAGGACGTCGCGCACGAGTACGTGCACACCGCGATGAGCCCTCTGCAAATGCGGCACCTCGTCGATCGCGCGTTCCGGAACGCCCGGGCGACCCGCTCGCCGTCCACCATCATCATTCCGCTCGACGTCCAGGAGCTCCATTCCGTCGAGAGGCCACCCCACGAGCACGCGACCATCCATTCCGGCCTGGGGTACGTCTCACCGCGCGTGGTCCCGTGCCCGGAGGATCTCCGCGCGGCGGCGGACATCCTCAACGCCGGGCGGCGGGTCGCGATGCTCGTGGGGCAGGGATGCCTCGGAGCCGGCACAGAAGTCGAGCAGGTTGCGGACCTTCTCGGAGCCGGCGTCGCCAAGGCGCTCCTCGGAAAGGCGGTCCTTCCGGACGGCTTGCCGTACGTGACGGGCGCGATTGGCCTGCTCGGGACGAAGCCGAGCTGGGACATGATGATGAACTGCGACACGCTGCTCATGGTGGGGTCGGCCTTCCCCTATCCGGAGTTTCTGCCGGAAGAGGGGAAGGCCCGGGGCGTTCAGATCGATATCGATGGCCGCATGCTCTCGATTCGATACCCGATGGAGCTCTCGCTGATCGGCGACGCCAAGGAGACGCTCCGCGCTCTCATCCCGCTGCTCGAGCGAAAGGCCGATCGTTCCTTTCGCACATGGATCGAAAAGGAGGTCGCGCGCTGGTGGCGAGTGCTCGAGGCGCGCGCGATGAACGAGGCAGACCCGATCAACCCGCAGCGCGTGTTCTGGGAGCTCTCGCCCAGGTTGCCCGAGGGCGCGATTCTCACCGCCGACTCCGGCTCGGCCGCGAACTGGTTCGCGCGAGACATCAAGGTGCGCGAGGGCATGATGGCCACGCTCTCCGGGGGCCTCGCCACGATGGGCTGCGGCGTGCCCTATGCGATCGCCGCCAAGTTCGCTTTCCCGGAGCGGGTGGCCGTGGCGATGGTGGGCGACGGCGCGATGCAGATGACGGGGAACATGGAGCTCGTCACCATCGGCAAGTACTGGCGCGAGTGGAAGGATCCGCGCCTCGTCGTCCTGGTGCTCAACAACCGGGACCTCAATCAGGTCACCTGGGAGATGCGCGCGTTCATCGGTGAGCCGAAATACGAACCGTCGCAGGACATCCCGGATTTTCCCTATGCTCGCTATGCGGAATCGATCGGGCTCGCTGGTATCGAGGTCAGGCGCCCCGAGGAGCTCGGCGGGGCCTGGGAAGCGGCGTTTTCTGCCGACCGCCCCGTCGTGGTCGAGGTGCGAACGGACCCGAACGTTCCGCCGCTGCCGCCGCACATCGGCTTCGAGCACGCCAAGGCGTACACGAAGGCCATGCTGAAGGGCGATCCGGACGCGTGGGCCACCATGCGCGCAGCCTTTCGCGACATCGTGGAGAGCTTTCTACCGCAAGCAGGAAAGGGCTGAGGCATGGCGAACCCGGGGACGTCGGCGATCGCGTCGGACGTCCGCGTCGATGGACTGGAGGCCGCGGCGTTTCGCATCCCCACCGAAGAGCCCGACGCGCCCCGACGAGGACGTCGGTCGCGTCACCCAGGCCCGTGAGGCCATCGGTGCGAGCGCGAGCTTGATGGTCGACGCCAACGGCGCTTACCGCTCGCAGGAGGCGCTCGCCAAGGCATACGCCTTCGCAGAGCAGGGAGTGACGTGGTTCGAGGAGCCCGTTTCGTCCGACGACCTCGAGGCATTGCGCTTCATCCGCGAACGATCACCTTTGGGATTGGAGATCGCCGCGGGCGAGTACGGATACGATCCGAAGTATTTTCGCCGGATGCTCGAGGCCGGAGCCGTCGACGTCCTTCAGGCGGACGCGACTCGCTGCCTGGGCATCACCGGTTTCCTGGCTGCCTCGCGTCTGTGCCAGGCGTTCGGGGTTCCTCTCTCGGCGCACACCGCACCCGCGTTGCATGCGCACGTGGCCTGCGCGGTGACGCCGCTCGTTCACATCGAGTATTTCCACGATCACGTTCGCATCGAGGAAAGCCTCTTCGACGGCTTCGTCCCTGCCCGGGGCGGTCTCGTCCGACCCGATCGGACGCGGCCGGGAATCGGTGTGGAGCTCAAAACCGCGGATGCCGCGAAGTACGCGATTTGAACGGGGATGGCATGGAACGAGAGCGCGGGGACGTCGAGGAGCTGGTCAGGCATCGGACGCTGCCGATCGTCAGCGACTCGGGACGGAGCGAGCTCGCAGCAGAGCTCACGAGGCACCTGCGGGGCGAGGTGCGCTTCGACGCTGGGTATCGCGCCCTCTACGCGACCGACGCTTCCAACTACCGCCAAGTGCCGATCGGCGTCGTTTTGCCGCGCGACACGAACGACGTCGTGGCTGCGATCGCCATCTGTCGAGCGTTCGGCGTTCCGATCGTCGGCCGCGGAGGGGGCACGAGTCTCGCGGGGCAGACGTGCAACGCCGCAGTGGTCCTCGATTTTTCCAAACACGTGCACGGCATCCTCGAGCTGGACCCCGAGCGCCGATACGCGCGCGTCGAGCCGGGCGTGGTCCTCGACGATCTCCGGCAGCGCGCCGAGGAGTTCCACCTGACGTTCGGTCCCGACCCCGCGACGCACACGCACTGCACGCTGGGCGGGATGATTGGCAACAACTCCTGCGGCGTTCACGCGATGATGTCCGGCTGCACCGCCGAGAACGTCGAGGAGCTCGAGGTCCTCACCTACCAGGGCGACCGCTTCGTGGTGGGCGCCACGACGTGGCCCACGCTCGAGGCGATTGCGCGCACGGAAGGACGCCGGGGCGAAATCCATCGAGCCATCGCCGCGTTCATCCGGAGACACGAGGCGGCGATTCGAGATGGGTTCCCCGAGATCCCGAGGCGTGTTTCCGGCTACGACCTTCCGGCTTTGCTCGGAGAGGACGGGCCGCATCTCGCGCGCGCGCTCGTCGGGTCGGAGGGAACGCTCGTCACCGTTCTTTCCGCCAAGGTCCGACTCGTTCCGAGCCCGCGGTGCCGGGTGCTCCTGGTGCTCGGATATCCGAGCATCTGCGAGGCTGCAGACCACGTCACGCAAGTCCGTGAGAGCCGACCGATCGGGCTCGAGGGCATCGACGAGGTCTTGGGCGACGACATGAAGCGGAAGAAGCTCCACCCAGAACGGATCGAGCTTCTTCCCGAAGGACGGGGCTGGCTGCTCGTGGAATTCGGCGGAGACACCCGAGAAGAAGCCGAAAGCGCCGCGCGGGCGCTCATGGCTCGCCTGGAACGCGCGAAGAACCCGCCGCGCACGAAGCTGTTCGACGACCCCGAGCAGGAAGCGATCGTCTGGAAGGTGCGGGAGTCCGGGCTCGGCGCAACGGCACGCGTTCCGGGCCAGCTCGATACGTGGGAAGGTTGGGAGGACGCGGCCGTGTCTCCGGACCGGCCGGGGAGCTACCTCCGGAAGTTCCACGAGCTCCTCCAGCGCTACGAGTATCGAGCGGCGCTCTACGGCCATTTCGGGCAAGGATGCGTCCACACGAGGATTCCGTTCGATCTCAGACACGAGCAGGGGATCGCCAAGTTCCGGGCCTTCGTCGAAGAAGCCGCGGACCTGGTGGTGGCGCATGGCGGCTCGTTGTCGGGCGAGCACGGCGACGGCCAGTCGCGCGCCGAGCTCTTGCCCAAAATGTTCGGTCCCGAGCTGATGCGCGCGTTCGAGGAATGGAAGGCGATCTGGGATCCGGACGACAAGATGAACCCGGGCAAGATCGTGCGCCCGCGTCGACTCGACGAGAACCTGCGCCTCGGCGCAAGCTACCGCGCAGCGCGCCCACGCACCCACTTTCGGTTCCCGGACGACGCGGGGAGCTTCGGCTACGCCACCGAGCGCTGCGTCGGCGTCGGCGAGTGCCGGCGACTCGAGGGTGGAACGATGTGCCCGAGTTACCGGGTGACGCGCGAGGAAATGCATTCCACGCGTGGGCGCGCGCGCCTGCTGTTCGAGATGATGCGGGGTGATCCCCTCGCCGGAGGGTTCCGGAACGACGCCGTCCGCGAGGCGCTCGACCTTTGCCTTTCCTGCAAAGGGTGCAAGGGCGAATGCCCGGTGAACGTGGACATGGCAGCCTACAAGGCCGAGTTCCTCTCGCACTACTACGAGGGGCGCCTTCGACCGCGTTCGGCGTACGCGTTCGGGCTCGTTTTCTGGTGGGCGCGCGTGGCATCGCTGTTCCCGAGCCTGGTCAATCTGCTCTTGCGGGCTCCCGTCGTCGGGAGAACGCTGAAGTGGATTGCGGGCGTGGACGCTCGGCGCACGCTTCCGCGATTCGCACGCGTGACGTTCCGGGAGTGGTGGCGGAATCGGCCTGCTTCGCCTGGCGATGGCCCGCGGGTTCTGCTCTGGGTCGATACCTGGAGCAATCACTTCGAGCCTGCCGTCGCCATTGCGGCCGTCGAGGTGCTCGAAAGCGCAGGTTTTCGCGTCGTCGTTCCGGGCAGGTCGTTGTGCTGCGGCAGACCGCTCTACGACTATGGAATGCTCACCTCGGCGAAACGCAGGCTCCGGCAGATCCTGGAAACGCTTCGCCCCGCGCTTCGGGCGGGCGTTCCCGTGGTTGCCCTCGAGCCGAGTTGCCTTTCCGTGTTTCGCGACGAGCTCGTCAACTTGTTCCCGAACGATCCGGAGGCGCGTCGGCTCGAGGCTCGGGCGCTTCTGATAGGAGATTTCCTGGCTCACCACGCACCGGGATGGAACCCCCCGCAACTACGGAGACGGGCACTGATCCACGGGCATTGTCATCACCAGGCGATGCTCGGGTTCCGAGAAGATTGTTCCCTCTGTCGCGACATGGGCCTCACGCCGGAGATCCTCGATGCGGGTTGTTGCGGAATGGCGGGCGCCTTCGGTTACGAGCGGGACCACTATGCGGTTTCGGTCGCGTGCGCAGAGAGGCAGCTCGCGCCCGCCGTGCGGCGTGCGCCCGACGATGCATTGATTGTCGCCGACGGCTTCAGCTGCCGCGCGCAGATCGAGCAGCGGACGAACCGACGCGCGCTGCACACCGCCCAGGTTCTTCGGATGGCTCGCGAGCAGGGGCCTGCCGGGCCGCCCGGAGCACGGCCAGAGCTCGGTTACGTGGACGTGCGTTCGCGGGTTCCCTGGAGGCGCACGCTCCGCAACACGGCGCTGCTCGCGCTCGGCATCGGCGCCGTGCTCGCGCTCCTCCGCGGACGCGCGAGGCGGGGAGGGAGGGCGCGCGGGCTGCGCGGCCCATCGGAGCCAGATTCCGCAGCGTCGAGCGCGCTGATCGTGGCGGCGTACCGAGACATGAAGGCGCGGCTGGGGTAGGGGATGGAGGGATGCCTTTTTACAATTGTCCGAGCCACGGGAAGGGACCCCAATCTGTTGTGCGGGTTTTCTTTTA
>QGUH01000976.1 GCA_003242355.1 Pseudomonadota bacterium | reverse complement strand
AAACACACGGGGGGCCAGGCCCCGGTTGTCGTCCAGCGCGTTCCCGGGGTCGGGTTGCGGTTGGCGCGTGAGCCGCGCCAGGTCGGGGTCGGGGAGCCCGGGGCGTCCCAGCACGTCCGTGACGAGCTCCATGAACGGTTCGAGCGAGCGTCGGATCACGGTGGCATGAAAGACGGTGACGCTGTGTCCGACGTCGACGCTGAGCGAGGCGCCCAGCGAGTCGATGCGCATGTCGATCTCGTGGGGATCGCGGCCTCCGCCGGTACGGCGCATGAGCCGCCCCGTGAGGCGCGTCAGGCCCTCGCGTCCGTCCGGGTCGGCGATGCCTCCGCTCGTCGTCCCGATGCTCACGGACACGAGCGGCAGATCGTGGCTCTCTTCGAGCAGCACGCGCGGTGCTGCGGCGACGTCGATCGCGGTTGCCTGCGTCATGCTGCCTCCGATGCGCTCGTTTGAGCGCGCACGAGAATCACCGAGCGGCGACTCCGATCGAAATAGCGTCGCGCCACCCTGCGGAGCTCGCTCGCGCCCGTACGGCGGATCGCCTCCAGACGCTCGAACGCCGCTGCCGGACGCCCGAGCAGCGTTTCGTGGAAGCCGATCGTGGAGGCTTTGCCGTCCACCGTTTCGAGCCCCGCCAACAGCCCGAGCTCGAAACGGGCACGCCCTCGCTCTATCTCTTCTTCGGAGATCGGCTCGTCGCGCACGCGCTCGAGCTCCCGATCGATCACGGTGAGGAGCTCCTCGGCACGGTGCCCTTCGCGCGCGGAGGCGAAGATCTCGATGAGCCCGGGATCCTTGAAGGGGCCCACGAACGCGCGCACGTCACTCGCGATTTCGAGCTCCCGGATCAGCCGTTGATGCAAGCGGCTCGCACGTCCGCCGAACAGGATCTCGGTGAGCAGCGAGAGAATCGGGTGGTCGTAGTCTCCGAAAGCAGGGCCGTGATAGCCGAGCACGGCCTTTTCCGTGGCGGTTGGCTTTATGACCTCGCGCCGGCGCTCTTCGAGCTGTGGCGGCTCCGGCTGCACGTCTTCGAGCGGTAGCGTGCTGGGCGCAATCTCCCCGTACGCCGCAACGATGCGCGGCAGGAGCCGCGCCGCGGTGACGTCTCCCACGACTACGACCGTGGCGTTGTTCGGTGCGTAATACGTCCGGTAGAACTCCGCGCAGTCCTCCGTGGTGAACCCCTGGATGTCTTCCATCCAGCCGATGGTCGGAGCACGGTAGGCGTGGCGTGAGAACGCCGTGGCCCACAGGGTCTCGCTCACCGAGCCTTCCACGTCGTCCTCGACGCGATAGCGCCGCTCGTTGGCGACCACCTCTTTTTCGCTCGTCACCTGCGGCTCGCGCAGAACGAGGCGCCACATGCGCTCCGCCTCGAGCCCGATCACGAGCCCGAGCTGATCGCGTGGCACGGAGATGTTGTACTGCGTCCAATCGAGCCAGGTCGACGCATTGCTCTCCGCTCCGGCCTCTTCGAGGAGTCGATCGAACTCACCCGCGCGCCGCCCTTCGACCTCGTTGAACATGAGGTGCTCGAACAGATGGGCGAGCCCGGTCTTGCCCTCGCGCTCGTGGCGCGAGCCGACGCGGAACCAGGTGTGGTAGGCGACGATCGGTGCCGAGTGGTCTTCGCAGACGAGCACTTCGAGGCCGTTTGCGAGGCGGTAGCGCTCGACGGCGAGCGTCGCGCCGAACGGAACGGTCTCGACGAACTGCACGCGCCCATAGCCGGGAGCCGTTGCGTTCAGCTTCTCCAGCCACTGCGGCGCTCGTTCGGCCGCGGAGTACCGGGAGGAGCTCTTGCGGAGGCGTGAGGAGCGCGAGCCCGGAGTGGGTTGCCTGCTGGGCGTGCTCATGCCCAGCCTGATAGCATGATCCGTGCATGCGCGCGGAAAGCGCACGCGCGGCGTGGGCTCGGGCCGGTTTGGGCCGACACCGGAGAAATGGCCGAGACCGAAGCGGATTTCGAAGCCGAGCGCGCGTTCGGCGCGCGCAGCGAGTGCAGCGCTCTCACGAGCACGACGGCGTCCGGCAGCGCAAGGATGCTCAGGCCTCGAGCTTCAAAACGGCGAGGAACGCCTCTTGCGGGAGCTCGACGCTGCCCACCGCCTTCATGCGACGCTTTCCTTCTTTTTGCTTCTCGAGGAGCTTGCGTTTTCGCGTGATGTCGCCGCCGTAACACTTCGCCGTGACGTCCTTGCGAAGGGCGCGCACGGTCTCGCGGCTGATCACCTTCGACCCGATGGCCGCCTGGATGGCGACCTCGTACTGCTGGCGCGGCACGAGCTCCTTCAGCTTGGCGACGAGCGCCCGCCCGCGCGTGTACGCGGCGCTCCGGTGCACGATGACAC
>QGUH01000975.1 GCA_003242355.1 Pseudomonadota bacterium | reverse complement strand
AAGGAGGCCTTAGTCTTTAGGAGCCGTTCTCGTGGGCTGGCAATTGTTTTAAGAGGACGGGTCTTGGGAAGTCGGGGCCCTGTGACAACGTAGGGTTGGTCGGCGGCGGGTGCGGCTCGAGACGTACCACGGACCGAGCGCTCGGAATGAGCGAGGGTTCCTCGGGGGACAGGGACGGCTCTGCCGGAAGCGGCCCCTCGTCCGAGCTGTCGTGGCGAACCTGCCGCGCGGACATCGTCGGACTCGAAGAACGGCCACTTTTCCGAAGAGCTAAGGCTCGCGCCCGTGTGGAAACGAAAAAGAAAGACCGACGCGCCGCAGGACGCGTCGGTCTTTCCTGGGATGCCCGGATCGTCCGCTCAGCCTGGACTTGGGCGTTGCGTCGCTCCGAGATCGACGGTCAGCCCTTGACGAGCTCCTTGCTCAGCGCGCCGGCGACCGCGATGCGGCCCTCGAGCTTCTTGGTCGCACCGTTGACCACGGTGGCCACGTCGTCGAGCTCGGTGAGAGCGCAGGTCAGCCCAATCTGCGCCTTGAGGCTGAGCTTGCCCTCGAGCGAGGCGCTGACTGCGGCGTGCACCGCATCTCGCCCCGTGCTCGCCAGATCGGCGGCAGCGGCGAGCACGACTTCCGACCGCTTGAGCTCGCCGAGGATGACGCTGAAGCTCGACTTGAAGCGGACCAGGAAGGCCTCGAACTCGGCGCGCGTCTGCGCGTCCGCGCTCGCGGCGAACTTGTAGCTTACGTCGAGCGACGGCGGCGTGCACTGCGCGTCGAACGAGGCGTCGGCCTTGGCGCTCGCCTCGCATTCGGCGCTCGCCTGCGGCGGGGTCACTTCACCGTCGCAGCGGCCCCTGCACTCCACCGACGCGCTGGCCTCCGCCGTGCAGCGCGCGGTTCCGTGGCACTCGGCCTCCGGCGGCGTGTACGTGCACTCGCCCTTGCACTGGCCGCTGCAAGTTCCGCCGGCCTCGAGCTCGCAGGTGCCCTGGCATTCGCCCTCGCAGGTTCCGGCGCAGTTGCCCTGGCCGTCTTGCACGCTGCAGGTGCCGTTGCAGGTGCCACGGCACGTGCCCGTGCACTCGGCCGCGACTTCGAGCGTACAGGTTCCGCGGCAGGTTCCCTCGCACTCGAGATTCGGCGCGGTGCCGGTGCACTCGAGCTTGCCGCTGCACTCCACGCTCCCCGAAGCTTCGATTTCGCAACTGCCCTTGCAATCCACGTTCACCATGGGCGGTGTGACCTGACCCTCGCAGCGCGCCTGGGCCTCGACGGTCGCCTGGGCGGAAACGGCGCACTTCGGCGGCGTCGCCCGGACGACGAGATCGCCCTCGAGCTTGTACTTGGCCTTGATTTCGGCGACGATCGCGGCCGCGTCGGCGTCTGCCTCGAGCCCGAGCGAGGCGCGGATCTTGGCGAGCTCGGTTTCGATGTTGTTCGCCACCGCGTTCGCCGTCGCGGAGAACTTGACGACCGAAGCGAAGAACGCGTCCACCTTGGCGACGCCGGAAATCGAGGCGTTGCCTTCTACGATGCCCTGGCTCGGGCAGGTGAGCCCGCACTCCTCGGCGAGCTGCTCGCCTGCGGAGCCGAGGGGATTGTTCTCCTCGGTGCAGGCGGGAATCGCGGCGATGGTGATGACCGCGCCCAGCAGTGCGGCGCGCCTGAGGTTGATCGGATAGTTCATTCGACGCTCCTTGTACTCGGAAAGAAGAGACCCCTCGGGGCCTTCGCGCCGTTGACGGCGAAAGATTTCCCGGAAGCGGGGGCGCCAGGCTATCTCAAGCGATCTTTCGAAAGCCAAAGAAAGTGCGCGAACCGGCCTCTACGAGCGTGTCGAATGTGGGCTCTTGCGCGTGCGTTGCGCCGAGCGTGGGCCAAGGGCGTCCGACGTCACACGCCGATGGCACGCGGTCGAACCCCCGTCCGTCGAACCGATCGGCGTCCTGGAGAGCGGCGTTCTAGCGCGGCCAGCAGCCGAGCTGGGGCGTGCCGCCGAGCAGCCGGCTCGAGACCTCGCCCGCAAAGCAGCGGTTTTCGAGCGGATCTCCAGCGTATCGCCCCTCGGCGAGACAGGTGAGCGTGAGGCCTCCCGGAGACTCCGGGCAGCCGTGGCCCTTGCACGTGCCGTCCGCGCCCGCATCGTCGCCGCACGCGCACTCGGCCTCGAGGTCGATGCAATACCGTTCGCCGCTGAAGCTCGATACCGCGCAGAAGCCACGCGGGCAGTCCTCCGATCCGATGCACGGCTCGCAGGTCTTTCCGGTTCCGCGACACGAGCCGAAGCGGTGCGAGCAGGTCGCTATGCCGCGCTCCTCGTCCCACACGCCACACTGCGCTCCGTTCCCCCACGGCCCCG
>QGUH01000093.1 GCA_003242355.1 Pseudomonadota bacterium | reverse complement strand
GGCTCGGAGATTGGTATAGAGGCACGAGGAGACCTTGCGCGTGGGTTACCGACCGTGCGGTCTCCGCCTCGAGGGTCAGGCGCGCGCGGTTGGCGATCGTGCGATCGCCGCCCGGGGGCGGTCGGGCGATCGCGCGATCTCCGTCTCGAGAGGTCCGTGCGCGCGACGTACCGACCGTGCGGGGCGACGAATACGCACGAAAACGAAAACCTAGAAATTCCTGCTCTCGCAAAACGGTGCTGACGAATACTCGGGCTGTATTTTTTGTCAGGCGAGGAACCGCAAGCGCTGAAATACCCAGTACGCCGGATTGGTAACCGGACGCGGCTCTGTTAAATCACAGCCGGAAGTCATGGGATCTTCAGCCTTCAAGTTACGGGCCTTTCCCATCGTCGTTCTCCTCGGGTGCCACGTCGGGTGCGGTCCCGAAGAAGGAACCCCGCCCGACGGCGGCAGTGGCGGTAGGCCGAGCACCTCGGGCATGGGAGGGAGCTCGGGAGCAACGGGCGGAGCCACCACGACCGGCGGTTCTTCGACGACGGGCGGCGCGCCAACATCGGGCGGTAAGTCCGGCTCTGGCGGTGCTGCACAAGGCGGCGCGACCAGCTGAGGCATGCCCGCAACCGGCGGCTCTCCCCCGGCAAGCGGCGGAGGCGGATCGGGCGGCACTGCCGGCAATCCGACCGAGCCCACTGGCGGCAGCAATCCCATGGGCGGCGCAGGCGGAGGAGCTGGCGGCAGCAGCCCGAGCACCGGCGGCTCGGATCCGGGCAGCGGCGGCTCGGGCGAGACTGGCGGCAGCGGCGGCAGCGATCCCATAGGCGGCCAGGCCGGTTCGGGCGGTACGGGCGGCGGGGCTCCCGACCTGTGTCCTTACGAGGAAAGCGTCGAGCCGAACGGCAAGAACTGGATCAACGGAGAGCTCTTGGAGTTCAACGACAACGGGGGGTGGTGTTGGTACCAAGACGAGCGCGTCATCGTCGATGCGGAGAAGGGGAAGATCATCATCGGGTCCGTCGCGAGCGGTGGTCAGCGCGACAAGCGCGTCGAGATCACGCATTGGGACATCGCCACCAAGACCAAGCAGCTGCACCACGTCGGCACGATGAGCTACACGGACGACCACGACGTCCCGGCCCTCATCAAGCGGCCCGATGGGGGATACATCGCGATGTGGGCGGGCCACAACGACGACTGCAACAGCTACTACAGCGTTTACGACGGGAACTCCTGGTCAAAATCCACGGCTTTCGCGTGGCCCGGCTCCGGTTGCCCCACCCCGAGCGGCAGGAGGATCACGTACGCAAACCTCTGGTACCTCGGCAATACGGTGTACAGCTACGTGCGCTCGATCGAAACGAGCCCGCACTACCTCTCCTCGCAAGACGGCGGGAAGACCTGGACGCTCGGAGGGCGCCTGACCTCTACGCCCACGTCCGGGTACGTGGCCGGCTATTACAAGTACTGGGGAGACAACGAGAAGCGCCTCGACTTCCTCGGCACGGAGGCCCACCCGCGCGACTTCGACAACAGCCTCTATCACGGCTACATCGAAGACGGGAAAATCTACAACTCGACGGGTCAGGTCATCGACGACAACTTCACCGATCGACAGGCGAAGGACATCACCGCTTACACGACGGTCTTCAAGACTGGGACGACGATCAACGGCGTGCGCCTGGAACACCTGTGGAACGCCGATCTGGTGCGGTACGCGGACGGCACGATCGCCGCGATCGGTACGGCTCGCGTGTCGGGGACGGGGTCGGACGATCCGGACAAGCGGCTCCTCTATTTCCGCTTCGACGGCACGAAGTGGACCACGACCTATCTCGCCAGGGCCGGCACGAAACTCTACAGCAGCGAGCAGGACTACACGGGTCTCGGGGCGCTGCACCCGGACGATCCGCGCGTCATCTACATCTCCACGCCGTACGATCCGCGCACCGACCAGGGCGACTTCCGGGGCAAGAAGGAAATCTGGAAAGGGATCACCTGTGACAACGGCGCCACCTTCCACTGGGAGCCCGTCACGGCGAACTCGCAGATGGACAACCTGCGCCCCGTCGTCCCGAAGTGGGATTCGAAGCACACGGCGCTCCTCTGGCTGCGGGGCACGTACACGAGCGCGCAGTCCTACAACTTCAAGGTGGTCGGCCTGATCGAAGAGCACTGATCGATCGGGCCTTCGAGGATGCAGAGGAGGCGGCGAAACGCGCTTGCGAGCTCTCGGTAGGCACTCCCTTTCGCGGATCGCCGAGAACCCTCGAGCCGGCCGTGCCGGTCCGAATCGGAATGACCGAGCGAGACGCCCAGAGAGAAACGGTGATAATCACTCGCGCTCCACGCGAAACCAGTTCCCCTTGAACGAAGAACGAAGCGCCCGAAGAGAAAGGTTGTAGCGACCATGGCCTGGACGAAAGCCACGCGCGCAAGCATCGCCTGGAAACGGAGCAGCCGGTTCGTCGGCGTCGTTTCCGTGCTCAGTCTGCTCTCACTCCCACTCGGTTGTGGCTCCGAGACCAACGGTCCCGGTGGTGCGGGAGGCGCTTCGGGCTCGAGCTCTGCGACCGGCGGGCTTCCGGGAACGGGCTCCGGCGGAGCCCCCAGCGGGATTGGGGGTCAGGTGACACAATCCGGGGGAACCGGTGGCAGCGCGAGCGGCGGAGCCAGCACCGGCGGCTCTACGAGCGGCGGCGCGGGCACGGGCGGCGGTGGCGGCGCATCCGGTGGCGCTGCGGGCGGACAGCCGCCGTCGACCGGTGGAGCATCCACGGGTGGCGGATCCACGGGTGGTGCTTCCATGGGCGGCTCCTCGATGGGAGGCTCGGCGGGCGGCGGAGCCGCTGGCGACGGCGGAACCGGCGGCGATGCAGCGGGCGCTGGGGGCAATGCGCCGAGCCCCTGCGCTCACGAGTGCCTCGACCAGTGCGTCGAATGGGGCGGCACCGAGCGCGACGGCGTCTGTGAAGGTACCCAGGTGTGTTGTGAAGGCGCCACGCCTCCCGCAGAGAATCCGCTCGCGCATCTCGTTCCGGAAGCCAAAGAAGTCGGCCTGCTCCTGGCCAATCGCTTCAGCCGGCAGATGCTCTCGTTCAACTCCGTCAGGTATCTTCCCGGCGACGGCTACAAGACCGCTTGCGAGTGGTACGGCTCGCTCGGCGTGGCCAAGATGACCAACAGCCAGGACCTGTTGAACGCCCTGGTGACGAAGTTCAACCCGCTCAAGCAGAACTTCGTGAGCGACATGGTGAACGTGGGCCAGGACGGCAAACACGTCGACCGGTACATCTTCGGCATCGTGCCGCTCGAGATTTACCTGCAGACCGGCGACGAGAGCTATCTCCCCCTCGGAACGCAGGTCGCCGACGACCAGCAGGTCACGAACCAGACCCGCAACGCCATCGACGACATGTTCATGATGACGAGCCTGCAACTGCAGGCTTATCGCGCCACGAAGAACGACAAGTACATCGACTTCATGGCGAAGACCATGGTGCAGTACCTCGGTGCGCAGCAACAGAACGGCCTGTTCTTCCACAACGTGAACGAGGCGCGCGTCCACTGGGGGCGCGGCAATGGCTGGTTCGCCGCGGGAATGGCCGAGATGATGCGCGACCTGCCGGAGGACTCGCAGCGCTACGCGACCATCGAAGCGGGTTACAAGAAGATGATGGAGGGGCTGCGGCAGTACCAAAGCCCGAATGGCCTTTGGTACCAGGTGCTGGACATGCCGAACAACCCGAACAACTGGGAGGAAAGCTCGGGGACGGCCATGTTCACCTACGCCATGATCGCCGGCGTCCGACGCGGCGTTCTGGATGCGGAGACCTACGTGCCCGTGATCGAAAAGGCGTGGTCCGGCCTGCGCAAGAAAATCTCGCCCCAGGGTGACGTCAGCGACATCTGCGTCGGAACCTGGTACAAGGCCAACGCCCAAGAGTACATGGCGTTGCAGCGCCTCACCGGCGACGGCCACGGCCAAGCCCCCGTCCTCTGGGCCGCGGCCGAGCTGCTCCGCTAAGCCCGAAGCTCGGCCGCTTTCTCACGTGGGAGACGGCCGAGTCGTCGCGCTACCCGCTCGTCCTTTGGTGTCGCGAGATACCAGCTGGCGTCACCCGCAGAGCGCGCGGGCGTGGTGGGCCAGGTGATCGTCGATGAAGGTTTGGATGAAGTAGTAGCTGTGGTCGTAGCCGGCGTGCCGGCGGAGCGCGAGTTTCTGCCCCGACTCCGCGCAGGCCTGCTCGAACAGCTCGGGGCGGAGCTGCACGTCGAGGAATTTGTCGGCCGTGCCGATGTCGACGAGCACTTCGAACGGGAGCGGCCGGGCACGCACGAGCTCGGACGCGTCGTACGCCGCCCACGCCGCCCGGTCTCGTCCCAAATAGCCGGTGAAGGCCTTTTGGCCCCAGGGTACCTGGGAGGGCGCGACGATCGGCGCGAACGCGGAGACGCTGCGGTAAAGCTCCGGGTTCCGCAGCGCGAGCACGAGCGCGCCGTGCCCGCCCATCGAATGGCCGAAGATGCCGCGCACACCGGGCTGAACCGGAAAGTGCCGTTCGATGAGGGCTGGCAGCTCGCGCGTCACGTAGCTGTCCATCCGGTACGACTGCCGCCACGGCTCCTCGGTGGCGTCCACGTAGAATCCGGCACCCTGCCCGAAATCCCAGCTCGCGTCGTCACCCAGATAGCGCATTGCGCGCGGGCTCGTGTCGCATGCGACGAGCACGAGGCCGAGCGCGGCGGCCATGCGTTGCGCTCCCGCCTTGATGGGGAACGTTTCTTCGGTGCAGGTGAGGCCGGCGAGATAGTAGAGCGCGGGCCGCGGCGAGCTCGTATCCGGGGGAACGAACACGGAGAAGCGCATGGGCCCGCCGGTGGTGGTCGACTCGTGGCGATAAAAGCCCTGGACGCCACCGAAGCAGCGCTGCTCCGACACGGTTTCGACGATACCGCTCATGAGAACTCGATCACGGTGCGAATGGACTCGCCGGCGTGCATCAAATCGAACGCTTCGTTGATGCGCTCGAGCGGCAGCTTGTGGGTGATGAGGCTGTCGATGTCGATCTTCCCCTCCATGTACCAGTCCACGATGCGCGGAACGTCCGTTCGCCCGCGCGCGCCCCCGAACGCGCTGCCTCGCCACACGCGACCGGTCACGAGCTGAAACGGCCGCGTGCGGATCTCTTGCCCCGCGCCTGCGACACCGATGATGATCGATTCGCCCCAGCCGCGGTGGCAGCACTCGAGCGCCTGCCGCATGAGATCCACGTTGCCGACGCACTCGAAGCTGTAGTCGGCACCGCCGTTCGTGAGCTCGACGAGGTGCGCGACGAGGTCGCCCTGCACCTCTTTGGGGTTCACGAAGTGCGTGAGCCCGAACTTGCGCGCGAGCGGCTCGCGGGCGGGATTGATGTCCACGCCGATGATTTCGTCCGCGCCGGCGATGCGAGCGCCCTGCACGACGTTGAGCCCGATGCCGCCGAGGCCGAACACCACGACGTTCGAGCCGGGCGTCACCTTTGCCGTCCAGAACACCGCGCCGATGCCCGTCGTGACCCCGCAGCCGATGTAGCAAACCTTGTCGAACGGCGCGTCTGGCCGAATCTTGGCGACGGCGATCTCGGGGAGCACCGTGTGGTTCGCGAACGTCGAGCACCCCATGTAGTGGTGAATTTTCGTCTTGCCGATCGAAAACCGGCTCGTGCCATCCGGCATCACGCCCTTGCCCTGCGTCGCGCGGATTGCCGTGCACAGGTTCGTTTTCCTGCTCAGGCACGATTTGCAGTTGCGGCACTCCGGCGTGTACAAGGGAATCACGTGGTCTCCCTTCTTCACGCTCGTCACGCCGGGCCCAACGTCGACGACCACGCCTGCGCCTTCGTGTCCGAAGATCACGGGAAACAGCCCCTCCGGGTCTTGCCCGGATCGCGTGAACTCGTCCGTGTGGCACACGCCCGTCGCCTTGATCTCGACCATCACTTCGCCGGCTTTCGGCCCCTCGAGCTCGACCTCCTCGATCACGAGCGGCTTGCCCGCCTCGTACGCCACGGCTGCTCTCGTCTTCATGGGCACGAGGGTAGCCCGTTCGCCGACGAGGGGAGAAGTCACGAGCCGCGTGCGACGATTTCGGCCGAGACGTCGTCCCCACGCCGGCGGGGGCCGCAGCGCTCCCAGCGAGTTTTCACTCGTCGCCACGTCAAGAAGAAGCGACTCCTTCGAAGGGGGGCCACGGTGTCTGTCGGCTACGGACGCGACTTGGAGGTCGATCCGCCGCCGGATGGCCTCGACCTTGGACTGGGCGTCCACGGTGTGTCGGTTACAGAAGGAACACGCGTCGAGCGCGCGACGAGTCGCGGTTTCCGCTGGGCGGAGCCAGGCCCACGCGGTGGGGGCGCTCTCGCCTGCGCTCGGGCGTGCCTGCCCGTCTCGTCTGGCGGTGGACTTCGAGCGGTTTCTCGCCTTGGTCAACGGACATCGAGCTGCTGGAAATCCGTGGCGTGCTCGCAAGGGCCGAGTCGACCACGACTATCAAGCAGCACGACGCCGTGATCGTCGGCCGCGTTCTAGCAGAACGTTTCGGTCGAGCGTTTCCCCTGAGCGACATCGCGCCCTCTGACGACGGATTGCGCGCAGCAGTGGCGCGGTCGATCATTTCCCCCTGAACGACATCGCGCCCCTCCTACGACGGATTGCGTGCAGGAGGGGCGCGGACGTTCGGGGTGAGGGGGGGCCCCGGAGTGCCGGGAATGGGCCGCTCAGCGCGCGCGGCGACGCCGACGCAGCGCGAGCAGGCCGACGCCCGCGAGGCCGACCAGGGACAGCGTCTGGCCACGATCAGGTCGCGCAGGGATGCGGCATCCGCATCCGTCAACGTCGGCGGTTGGCGACGGCATTGGAGTTTCGCCCACGCTAGGGGTGCCTCCCGTCGAGGTGCCCGGGAGCCCGCCGGTGCCTCCCGTCGCCGCAGGAGTACCACCCGTTCCCGTGCTCGGCGTGCCCGCCGTCGGTGCCGTCCCACTCGCGCCGGGGGTGCCGCCCTGTGCGGGGGGGGCGCCGCCGCTTCCCGAAGCGCCGGGATCACCGCCGCCCGACCCAGCCATCGGAGCGCCCGCGATCGGTGCGCCGCCGGCATCGCCAGCCGTGCCGCCGTCGCTCATGCCCGCGGTGTTCCCGCTTCCGGACTCGCCGCCGCCGCTCATGCCTCCGGCATCCCCGCCAGCGGTGCCTCCGTCGCCACCCATTCCGCTCATTCCGCCCATGCCGCCGGCGCCCCCGTTCGGATCGGGCTCCGGCTCCGGCGGGACGCAGCTTCCGGGCTGGGCGGTCGTCACCATACCGGCCTTGTACGCGCCGATGTCGTTCGAGCCCGAGCGCGGCGACGGATTGAAGCACTTCGCGACGCCGCCGATGCTCTGGATGTACTCGATATCGATATCGTACTGCCACCAGCTCTCGCGCGCGACCTGCCCCACCATCATCGGCGTGCGCTTCACGATGCACTTCGGATCGAAGCCGATGTCGTTCATGGGCGCGCCGTTGCCCGTCGAGCCGGCGCCGATGAGCTGCATCGCCCCCGAGGCAGGAACGAAGTTGGGCGGGTTGCCCGTGGGGTCGGTGAAGAACGACACCTGACCGGTGGTCACCACGTTGTTCATCCACCCGCTTTGCGGTTGGTTGATGACCGGCGTCGACCCGGCAGGTGCTTGCCCCGTTCCCACGATGACGTTGTTCATGAACAAGACGCCTTGTTGGGGCGACGGACCGTTCGATTGGGTGAAATAGAGCTCGCCCGGGTTGGTCGGGCCCGTGGCCTCGTTGCCGAACCGCGAGTTGTGATAGCAGGTATTGTTGATGAATCGCGTCCCCGAGCTCCGGGTCAGGCGCAAGCACGACCCCGCGTTGCCGAACGCGATGTTGTTGATGAAGGTCGCTCCGTTCGACTCCTCGTCAACGATGAAGCCGCTGCCGTCCGTTCGCCTTTCGCGATCGGTGTTCTCGAACGAGACCACACCTTCGACGACGTTCTCTCCCTCGGCCTCGAACAGCGTGACACCGCTCGACCACGACTGCTTCCGACTGCTGCCGTTGTGCGCCGAGATCGAGTACCTCAACTTGAAGTTTTCGGCGCTGAAGAAGGTAAACCCGGTGCGGCCGTTCGAATACGAGATGCAGTGCTCGATTTCCCAGTGCCCGTTCGACTTTTCATCGCTTTGCGTGCCGCCGGTCCAGCCGTTGCCGAAGCCGATGTTCCAGCCGCGGGACACGATGCCCTGAAAGCGAATGTACTCGGCCTTGTTCGAGCCGACGCCGGTGTCCTGCTCGTCGGAGTCGGGTCCCACGCCGGGGCCCTCGATGATCGGGGTCGCACATTCGTCGGCCTTGAACGTGATCCACGCGTTCGGCGTTCCCGAGTTCTCGACGTACAGCGCCGTCTTGTAGACACCGTCCATCAGAATCACGGTGTCTCCAGCCATCGCCGCCTTCGCTGCGCTGCCCAGGTCACAGGGTGCGGCGCGCGTGCACCCGTCCGCCGGTGTCGCTTTTCCCGTGGGGGAAACGTACAGTGTCGCGGCATGCGCCGACGTAGCCAGAACCAGGACGGGGAGCGAGCATAGGAAAGAGAGTTTCTTCATTGGACACACCTCTCACGGCACCGGGAGTGCGACGACGACAGCCGAGTCTAGCAATGTAGGGGCAGGGCGCCACTGGGGATTCGATTGTCATCCCCATGCGAAAATTGCGAATCAACGCGCGAGCCTGCGACGCAGCGAACAGGCCCGCAGTAATTTTCGTGTAACGAGCCCGACGGCCAACGGCTCACTTGGAACCGCTTCCAGGCGCGCCCGCTCCCCAGGCGAACGTGAAGGCTGCTCGTGTCCCTTCTCGAGACGAGCGAAGCACTCGAGTCGACGATGGCAGGCGCACTGGTCGAATGGCCGACGCCGTCAGCGGACAGCGCGTCGGGCCTAACCGAGCCTCAGAGCGGGGATCGGTCGCTATCGAGGAGCTGTCCTTTTTACAAATCTCGGGCCCCACGAAACGGACTTAGATCTCGTATGCCGTTTTTT
>QGUH01000092.1 GCA_003242355.1 Pseudomonadota bacterium | reverse complement strand
GGCCAGGCGTGGCCTGCCGCGAACTCGGTCAGCAGCGTGTGGATGCCGGGCAGCGGACGGCGAGTCCCGGCGACGTCGTGTGAGTCGACGCGCGACTCGTGACGGGTGGGTAAAATTGCGAATGGTGCGCGTCGGACGTGCAGAGTCCAGACGGTTACTGGAGCTCGCGAGTCGATGGTTCGAATGGGAAAATAACGGGACTCCGAACTAAACGGAGTCCGATGGACGGATTGGACGCAACCATGCGAGCGTGCTGACCGAATTGGCGTGGTCGGCGGGATGTGCCGCGCCGATGTGGAGGTGACGCATGGTCGAAGAGACGAGCTCGTTGAATGAGGAGCGCGCGCGTGCGCGGGAGGCGTTCGAGCGCTTGGCGGCCGATATGGCGGCGCTGCCCCCCGAGAAGGTGATTCGCGTCAACCTGGACGTGCCGACGGTGGTCGGTACCGTCATCGCGAAGTTGCCGGGGATTCGGGCGATGCGACCGCAGATCGAAAGAGACCTTCCGTCGTTCGATCTCGAGCGGTTCGACAAGCTCGAGGACATGGCGCTCGCGCTCTTCTATGCGCAGGGCGCGTATTTGGCCGCTTCCGAGCCGAAGCGGTCGCTCGAGGAGCTCGCGCGGCGAGGGTTCGAGCTCCGCCGGTTGATGATGGCCGATGCGGCGACCCAGGAAGTGCGCGGGATCTTCGACGCGAAGCGGCTGGCCGAGCTCCGGCAGGGCTCGGGATACCGCGACTTGGCCGAAGATCTGATCGCGCTCGTCAACCTCTATCGGGGTCACTGGCCGCTCATCGCGAACCGGACGGCGATCACGATGGACGAGATCGAGCACGCGGAGTCTTTGGCGGCGCAGCTCGTGATCGCGGTGGGGGAACGCGATCTCGTTCCGGTGGCGCGCAGTGCGGCGATGGAGCAGCGCGAGCGCGCGTTCGCGCTGCTCGTCGAGGCGTACAACGACGCGCGGCGTGCGGTGCTGTACCTGCGCGCCTACGACGGCGACGCCGACGAGATCGCGCCGTCGCTGTACGCCGGGCGCACCCGACCCCGTGACGACGCCGTCGAGCCCACCAGCCCCGGCGAACCGCAGCCGAGCACCTCGCAACCGAGCGCACTGCTGCCGAGCGAGCCATCTCCGAGTGAAGCTCTCTCGAGGGCCGCTCCGCCGGCACCGGCCGAGCTCGCTCAGAAGGCCCGCATGCCGGAGTACGTGGAACCCCCGCCCGGCTTCCCGGGAGGATCCCCGTTCACGGAGTGACGCTGCTCGCGCCCAAGCCGCACGGAGCGAGTCGTCGAGAAGTGAACCCCGGGGAGATTTCCGTTTCGGAGAGGGCTCGCGACTCCGTGCGGAGTGAGTCGAGAGTCGAGCGTTACCGAGCACTCGGAGTGCTCGTGGCGGAGGGCGCCGAGCTTCCGAGAGCACTCTGAGTGCGCGCTCGAGGACTTCGACACTTTTGGAGAGCGCTCGGCGTGCTCTCGAGCGATCCGGCCGAGCCTCCGACCGCACACGGAGATGGAGAGCCGCCGCACGCGGGGACGTGCTTCCGTTGGCGTCGACCTTCGGGGAGTCGTCCCTGCAGCGCTGGCTCGCAATCCAGGCTCGAAGTGCCGTTGCGTGCTGTAACGGCAACGTTTGGCCGCGGAGGTTGCCGTTCTTTCGGCGTGACGGCGAGGTTTGAGCGGAATTCTGACTGAAACGCTGGGGATTCGGTGACCAACGGGGTACACGAGCCCGCGATGAAGTCCTGGTGGTCCCGTTTGTCTCGTTGCTCTTCGTCTATTTGCGGTGCGGCGGCGTTGGTCGTTGGCACCACGACTTTTGGTTGCGGCTCGTCGCCGAACGATTCCGGAGGGAATCCGCCTGCTTCGGGAGGCGGCCCGAGCGGAGCGTCGGGCGCGCCTTCGTCTTCTGGAGGCAGTGGCGGCGCATCGGGCGGCGTTCCTGGTTCGAGTGTGTCTGGAATGGGCGGGGGAGCGGGCAGCGGCCCCTCCGGCGGTGGGGGAGTTGGCGCAGCGAGCAACGGCGGTGGTGCTGGAGTCGGCGCTGCCGCGACCGCCGGGGGTGCGGCCTCCGGTGGTGCAGCGGGTGCGGAGAACGCCGGAGCGGGTGCGGGAGGCGTGAGCGGCGGAGCCGGTGGCAGTGACGCGGGCGCCCCTTCGGAAGGAGGGAGCGCGGGCAAGAGCGCTGTCGTCGGGACGATTTCGGACATCGAGGTCGAAGCGAATCCGCGGAACGTGCTTTCGGCGTTCGTGCGCTGGACGACGGCGGAGCCGTCGTCGTCGGTCGTTCGGTTCGGTACGGACGAGCTCACCTGGGAAATCGAAGGCCCCGACAACGTCACGGAGCACGAGGTGCTCGTGATCGGCATGCGGGCGCAGACGACGTACCAGCTGCGCGTGCTCTCGACGGGAGCGAGTGGAACGGTGGAGGGCACGACGACGTTCACGACGGGAGCGCTCCCGGCGCAGATTCCCGTCGGAACCGTTTCCGTGTACGACCCGGCGAAGACGCAGCCGGGCTGGACGCTCATGAACGTGCAAAAGGGGGATGGCACGAATCGCGCCTTCAGCGGAGCGCCGCCCGCCGCGGTGATTTACGACGAGGAGGGACACCCCGTTTGGTACTTCATCCATGGGACGACGAACGAGCGGGGCGGTGCGATTTCCGTCGATCCGACCGATCGCGGCGTGCTCATGGGGCCGTCGCTCAGCCCGGGCGCGGGCAGCCCGCCGGTGCCTCGCATCGAGGTGGACTGGGCCGGCAACACGCTCTGGACGTGTGACGATCCGCTGTGCGGCGTGCCCGATCAGCTTTCGCACCACGCGGGCAAGCTCTCGAACGGAAACTACGTCGTGATGCGAGACGCGACCTCGGCAGGAGGCCGCGTCTCGCAGATCTTCATCGAGCTTTCTCCGGACGGCCAGGTCGTCCACACGATTGGCGTGGAAGACGCGATGACCCCACCACCCGGAGCGGCGGGCGACTGGGCGCACGGCAATTCGATCACCATCGACCTCGAGAAGGACGTCGCCTACCTGAGCTTCCGGTGGCTCGGGCTCATCAAGATGACGTACAGCACGAAGGCCGTGCAGTGGCACTTGCCCGCGAAGTACGGTCAAGACACGCTAAATAGCAATTTCGGGGACATGGCGTTCGTGCCGCCGGATTCGCAGTTCGTCGACATTCACGATCCCGAGATCCACGACGATGGGACGATTCTGTTCTTCGACAACGGTGGCTTCAGCGGCGTGATCGAAGACGGCAATCCCGGAAATCGGCACACCCGCGCCGTCGAGTACAAGATCGACGAAGCCGCGAAGACGGCGACGCTCGTCTGGGAATGGCCGGGCGACTTCGACACCGATCCCTGGTACAAGCAGGAGCTCTATGCGCCATTCTGGGGCGATGCCGATCGCCTCGCCAACGGCAACGTGCTCATCGCCGCTGGACGCCGCGGAACCGCGAGCATCACTCCCGAAAGCCGCATCATCGAGGTGACGCGCGACACCGGCGAGGTCGTCTGGGAGCTCCGGCTCCCCAAGGACCACGGCGTTTACCGCGCGGAGCGGCTCTATCCCTTGCCGTTGCTCAAGAAGATCGCTCAGTAAGGGCGGTACGGCAGCCCGCGGTCGACGAGCGTTCGGGAGGATGCGGGGTGGGCCATCGTCGCAATGCTCATTGCCGTCCGGGAGGTACGCGATAATCGATGTGCCGAGCTGACGGGATCGGGCCTGCGGGTGGCCCCGGCGAGCGGCACGATCTCGCGGCCCTCGTCGATACCGCCCCGAGGGCGTGACGAAAAGTGAGCTAGAACGGCGCGTGTGCCAACGAGACGCGCGCCGCGACGTTCCTGGTCTCTGGACGGCGGAATGCGGCAGCGTCATAGACGGCTTCATGCGTTTCGCCATCCTTGGAGCCGTTGCCCTCGTTGCCCTCTCTTGTGCCGACTCGTCGAGCGACTCTGGAGACAAGGTGTCGGCGACGGGAGGAATGGGCGGAAGCGCCGTGGGAGGCGCGGGCACGGGCGGTGCCGGCGCGGGTAATGGTGGGTCGTCGCAAGGGGGCGCAACCGGCGGGTCCTCGAGCGGCGGCGCTGGGGGCAGTGTCGCGGGGGCTGGTGGAACGTCGGGTGGAAGTGGCGGCGAGTCGCCCTCGGAGGGAGCGGGCGGCGGCGCGAGCGGCGGTGCCGGTGCTCCGGGTGGGGGCTCCGCGGGGATGGGAGGAGACGCGAGCGGCGGAACGAGCGGTGGCGGGATGAGCGGTGGCGGGATGAGCGGGGCGGGTGCGGGAGGCGGCTCGGCGGGAGACGGGGGAGCTGCTGGCGGCTCCGCGGGCATGAGCGGAGGCTCCGGTGGAGTGATGGGGAGCCTCGGGTGCACGGGCAACGAGCTCTTGTGCGAAGACTTCGAGGACGTGGCGGAGGGCATGGTGCCGACGGGCGGCCCGTGGAAGCCGCTCGACGACTCGTGCAAGTACCAGACCTCCTCCTTTACGATGGGCGTGACGACGGCGCTCGCGAACGGCGGCAGCAAGTCACTCAAGGTGACGAACAAGCACTTCGCACAGTGCCGCCTATCGGGTGAGTTTCCGGCGACGGACGAGTTTTGGGTGCGTGCCTACAGCTATTGGGAGCCCGGGCTCGACATCAGCAATCGTGAAACCCTCGATATCGACCTCACGCCGGGCCATCGAACGTCGGACGACCCCGCCGTGCGCTTCGGCTATCGCAGCAAGGCCCCGTGTGAAGAATACGCGGGCCCGCAAATCACGATCATCGGTATGGGCGGCGGCGAGGTGACGGGTTGCGCCTCGCGCGCGATGCCGAAAGGCGAGTGGTTCTGCTTCGAAGCGCACGTGCAACAGGCGAGCACGCTCGTCGTGTCGACCTACATCGACGGCGAAGCGCTCTCGTATCAGTCGACCGGCAAACCGATGACGGAGTCCATCGCGACGGAGGCCCCCATCTCGCAAAAGATCGACCACATCCGCCTCGGCATCTTCTCGACCGGCGAAGCGCAGGGCAGCATCTACCTCGACGACATCGCGGTTTCCACGACCCGTATCGGTTGCGCGAACTGAGCGCGAACTGAGCGCGAACGCGGCGCTCCCCGTGCACCCTGCACTCGGCGAGGGCGGGCAAATACGCACGGCGAGCACCATTGCGAGCGTCCGTCCACTCGCCCCGGAGGCGCCCCAACGATGTGCATCCTCGAAGGGGCGAAGCGTCGGCTCGATTCCGAGTGGGCTCGGACGATGTGCACTCCGAAATTGGTGAGGCGTCCGGCGCCGCGAGCACCGCGAGCTTTGCTCACGCGGAAAGCCGTCCACGGCCCGTGGAAGGGCCGCGCTTTTTGGTGTGGGTGCCGCGCGCGTTGCGCCGCGAAAACACATCCATGACGGACGCTTCATTCTTTGGCAGTCGTGGGGTGGTTCGGAGCGTGTGGGGTGGAATGCACCATTGATTGGAGCGACTGCGGGCGGCTACGGTCGTCGTCGGGAGCGGCCCATGAAGACCGGGACACGACGAACGGGGAAGAGTGCGCTTTCGATTCGACGGCGGGTCCGAACGCGGACGGCTGGAGTGCTGGCCGTTGTAGGCGCGCTGCTCGCGCTCGCGTGCGCGCCGGAGACGGAGAGCGACGGCGTGCGGACGCCGTTGTTGCTCGATCCGAGCTTCGAGAACCCCAACGATCCCGACGACCGCGCGCGGCCGGCGACCGATTATACGTTGTTCGAGGCGGATCCGGTGCGGCCCGTGGCGGTGCTCGAGCGGAGCGGCCTCGTCGCGGTGACCAACACGGTGAACGACACGCTCGAGCTTCTCCGCTCGACCCCGCGCGGGGTCTTCGCGTGTGGCGTCGTGAAGGTCGGCCTGCGTCCCGTCGCGGTGGCGAGCGTGCGCGAGACGCGACGCACCGCGACCCTCTGGGTCGTCAATCACGTTTCGGACAGCATCAGCATCGTCGAGGTCGACGTGCCCTCGTGTCGCGGGGAAGTGGTGGACACGCTGCACGTCGGCGACGAGCCGCGGGACATCGTCGTGACGCGCACGAGCTGGGGCGCGCCGCGGGTGTTCGTGACGACCGCGCATCGCGGTCAGCATCACCCGGTCGCATCGGCGCGGCTCGGTCACGATCTCGTGACTCCTCCCGACGAAAAGACCGAGCGCGGGCTCGCGGACGTGTTCGTGTTCGATCCGCGCGCGCCGCGGCCGGCGCTGCGGGTCGTGAACTCGTTCACGGACACGCCGCGCGCGCTCGCCGTTGGGCCTGGCGTCGTTTATGTCGCGGGCTTCCACACGGGCAACCGCACCACCGCGGTTCCAGCGGAGCGAGTGGCGTTGCGCGGCGTGCAGGCGCTCGGCCCGCTGCTCGCGCGGGACGCTGCCGGCAATCCGATCGAGCAGGACGGCGAGCTCGTGTTGGCCGAGGGCGTGCGCGGCAACGCGCGCATCGAAGGCGGCTTGCCGGCGGTCTCCGGCAAGGGACGTTGCATGCCCGATCCGCGCCCGGATCGGTTCGAGCTCGACACGCTGCAGCTGTGCGTCGCCACGGACGACGCTCACCGCGTCACGAAGGTGTTCGTCGAAACGCCTGGGGTGGTGCGCCCGGAATGCCAGTGCACGAGCGGCGATGGAACCCTGCAGCCCACGACCGCGCTCATCGTTCGATTTTTCGAGCGTGAGGAGGACTGCGGCGACGCGTTCCACGCGTTTCCGGACGGCACGCGCGGCTGCTGGCTCGACGCGGTGCCGGGCGGTGTCGCGACGCCCGCGGCACGCTCCGCGGCGCAGCCCCCACCCATGGAATGGAACGACGAGGTGCGGCTGAGCTTGCCGGACGAGGACGTGTTCGCGATCGACGTGAACGCGCTCGAGGTGACACGAGCATTCTCCGGTGTCGGCACGATCCTGTTCGGCATGGCCGTGCGGCCCGGCTCCGATCAGCTGTTCGTGTTGAACACGGAGGCGCAGAACCTCACGCGCTTCGAAGGGCACGGGAACGGCTCGAGCACCACCGTGATCGGCCACCTGCACGAGAGCCGTGTCACGGTGCTCGATACGCGGCGTGGGCGGGTTCGGCCGGTCCACCTCAACACGCATGTCGATTACGGTCGGTGCTGCGAGCGCGACGCGGAGGAGAACGCGCGGAGCCTCGCGTTCCCGACCGCGGGCGTGTTTTCCGAGGACGGAAAGTCGCTCTATTTCACCGCGCTCGGCTCCGACAAGGTGGTGCGTGTGAACGCGGACGCCCTGCTCGGGCGCTTCGACAACGTGCGCGCGCGACGGCAGGGAGCGCTCGAAGAGATCTACGCGGGTGAGGACGTGCTCCGCCCGAGTGGTCCCGTCGGGCTCGCGCTCGACTCGCGCTCCGAGCGCCTGTACGTCAAGACGCACTTCACCAACGAGCTGCTCGTGCTCGACGCCGATGGAGGCGGCGTGATCGACCGCGTGCGCTTCCACAGTCCCGAGCCGCCGTCGATCCGCCGCGGGCGCCACGTGCTGTACAACGCGCGGCTCACGTCGTCGCACGGGGACTCCGCTTGCGCGAGCTGTCACGTGTTCGGCAACTTCGACAGCATCTCGTGGGACCTCGGCGATCCCGATCTGCCCACGGTCGAGAATCCGGGGCCCTACGCGGTCGCGCCGGAGAATGCGCAGGTGGGCCGGCTCATCGCCGGAGAGCCCACGCTCACGCCCGATTTCCGGAGCAACAAGGGGCCGATGGCGACCCAGACGCTGCGGGGCCTGGCCAACCACGGCGCGCTCCACTGGCGCGGCGATCGCACGCGGCGTTTCCGAGATGCGCCGGGCATGCAGCCCGACTTCGGGAGCCTGAACGAGGACAATTCGTTCGGCGAGTTCGACGTCGCCATCGTCGGGTTGAACGGCAGTGACGAGCTGCTCGACCCGGACACGTTCCAGGCGTTCACGAACTTCGCGCTGCAGCTCACGCTACCGCCGAACCCGGTCCGCGCGCTCGACGACTCGCTCCGGCCCGACGAGGCCGCGGGGCGCGCGCTGTTCTTCGGGTGTCTGAGCCAGACGGACGAGCAGTTCGAGTCCGGAACGTGCGTGGCGCTCGACGGGTCCGTCGTCGAGATCGATACGGAGACGGAGCGCTGCAGCTGTTACTCCAACGTTCTCGTACGTGCGCTCCGGCTAAGCCCGAGTCTCGTGGAGTTCGCGACGGTGCTTCGGGGGCTTCTTGCGGATCCGACGCTCTGGGCGGCGTTGTCGGCGCTCGTGAGCACGACGGACGGATTGCCGCCGCCAGCGCTCGCGCAACACGACGCCGCGCGGAGCGCGTTCGTCGGGGGCCGCGAGGGATTGCTCGCTGACCAAGTGACGCTCGTCCCTCCGGGGATGGTGCCGGCCGAAACGGCAGGCGTGCTCGTTCGGCTCTCGAGCGGCCTTCTCGGGCTCGTGGGACTCTCCGCCGCCTTCGGAACGCCCACGGGCTCGCAGATCGTAGCTCTTCTGCTCGGCGCGGCTCCGCCCGAGGCGCGGGCTCCCAGGATGCCGTTCGCGGCGCCCGAGAGCTTGCTCCAGGCCTTCGAGCTGACGATTGCCTTGTCGAACCTGACGCTGCGCACGTGGGCCGACGAGGCGGCTCGCGGCACCGGCGACTTCCGCAACCTGCGCCAAGACTGCGCGCTCTCGGGGGAGACCAGTTGTCGCCTCCGCGTGTCCGACACGCTCGAAACTTGCCACGGCTGCCACCGGCTCGATCCCAAGGGCAACGCGGAGTTCGACGTGTTCCGCCCCGGGTTCTTCGGAACGAGCGGCGAGTATTCGTTCGAGAACGAGAGCCAGGTGCTCAAGGTCCCGCACTTGCGCAACGCCTACGCCAAGGCGGGGATGTTCGGCACGCCCACGCATCCGTTCTTCGTCCCGGAGTCGGTCCATGGACCGCGGCGCGGCGGGCTCTTCGCTGCAGAGAGTCGGTACACGGGCCCTCAGGTGCGGGGGTTCGGCTTCTTGCACGACGGCTCGACGGACACGCTGCACCGGTTCCACGGCGCCCAGGTGTTCGCGGCGCGCCCCACGCCCCCCGGGCCTCCGGGGATCGA
>QGUH01000974.1 GCA_003242355.1 Pseudomonadota bacterium | reverse complement strand
TTTCGTCAGCAACCTCCGCCCGGTTTTCGTGTTTTGGCCTCTTCAGCGTAACCCCCCGGGTTTTCGCACTCCCGCCGCTCCCCCCGCGGTTACCTGCGTCGCCCGCAGTCCCTCCGTCGCCCGCGGTGCCGCCATCGCCCCCGCCGGCCGTGCCGGCGGTTCCCCCGCCGCCGCCATCGGCGCCGGCCGTTCCTCCCGTGCCCGCCGCTCCGCCATCACTGCCTCCAGAGCCGCCTTGCGTGCCTCCGCTCCCGGAGCTGCCACCGGTTCCCGCCGTGCCCGCGGCGCCGCCACCGGACGTGCCACCCATCGGATCGCCGGCGGTTCCGCCCGTGCTCGCGCCGCCCGAGCTCGAGCCTGCCGTGCCGCCAGAGCTCGTGCTCGTCCCGCCAGTGGTTCCGCCCACTCCACCGCCCGAAGTGCCGCCCGATGCCGTGGGGACGCCTCCCGATGAGGGGCTGCCCCCCGAGCCTTGCGCGGGAACGGGATCGGAGCATCCGACCTGCGCGAGGGGGAGGCAGCCGATCGTGAGCAGAGTAGACCAACGGAGCAGGGATCGCCGAGCGCTCATGGCAGCTCACATGCCACAAGCAGCGTCGAGCGCGTAGTCACGGGAACGATGTCATTCCCTTTTGGGAACTGGAACACGCTGCTTTTTGCAAGATGGCGCCACGGGGGCGCACCAGAATCGGATTTCTTCGCTCTCACGACCCCGCGGTCACGGAGTGTGCTCGGCAGATCGGCGGCGCAGCTCACCGTGATCCCCAGGACGGCGCGTGCACCCTCGCGAACGGCGAAACCGTGCTGGTGTTCTGACCTCGTCCGTCGAACCGATCGGCGTTTCGGAGACGAAAAGCGGACGCGGCCGGGCCCGAGCGCTATCGCCCGGGCTCGGCCGAAGACTGTCACTCGTGTTCTCGAGGAAGGCGGAGCGGGGGTTCGGGGGCTCGCGCTCATCCTCCACGTGAGACGTGCTGGGCGCGGCGAAGGCGGATTCGTGTCGGAACCGTTTGGCCTCGGGCCCGTCCTTCGCCGACCACGAGCGTCGCAGTGTGGGGCGCGGTCAGGCTCAGGGAAAAGCCTCCCGACGCGGGACGAAGGGCTCCCGTTCCTCGCGCTGCAAAACGACGCGCCGTTCACTGCGCCGAGCGAAACGGGAAGCGCCGACGATGCCACCGAGGATCGCGGCGAGCATGCCGACGAAGAGCGCTCCGAAGATGCCCCACATGGCTTTTCCGGTCGTCTCCGCGGCTTGCAGCGCCGTCGTTTGTGCCGACTGGCGCGCCTCGTCGACTTGCCGCGAAACCTGAGCTTCCACGTCGGCAGCGACCGCTTGAGCGTCTTGCTGCGAGAGCGCGGTATTGGTCGCGAGCGACTGCACGAGCGTCTCCCGGTTCAGCTTTCCGGTGCGCACCGCGTCCTGGATGACGTCTTTCGTGGCCGCCTGGAATTGCTGCGGCGTGATCTCCGGGCGCCCTTCGGCGCGGAGCTTTTTGTTGATGGGGCCGAGGGCTTGCTCGGCGTCGATGCCGAGCGCCTTGGCGGCCTCCGGAGCCTGGCCGCTGCCGACCACTTTCGCACCGACCTGTGCGGCAGCGCCTCCCACGGCAGCAGCGCCCGAGACGGCGGCTTGGATGATGTTGGCAACGAGCCACATCCCCGCGAGGACGGTGAGCCCCCACATCACGAAGCCGTGGAGCGCACCGCTGCCACGGGCGATGAGTCCCGTGCCGCGGCCCGCCACGAACCCGCCGATGAACAGCGCGATGAGCGGGGTCACGATGCCCCAGATCCCGGTGAAGATGCCGGTGCCCTGAAGGCTCCCTGGATCCTGCGGATTGATCGCCGAGAGGCCGAAGGCGAGCCCGAGCGCATACAGCATCGCCCAGATGCCGAGCGCCGCGACGGCGCCGCCGAATATGGCTCCCCAGCTCAACAGAGTGCGCCGGAAGCCGCCCTCGGGAGCGGAGGGGGCAACGTCGAACGTTGACGGTTGTTGCACGGTCGCCATGCACGAGAAGGCTGCAAGCGGCATGCTCGGCCCGCGCCCGGACGCGTCGAAAAAGCAAAACGGAAGGCGCCAGCGTGCCGCGGTGCCGCGGGTCGCCGCGAATCGCTGCAGGCCCGTGGGCGGGGGTGGTCTCACGGGGCCGAAATCTGGGCTATACCCGGCCGCGGAGATGATCGGGGTCCGAAACATCGCGAAATCGTTCGGCGCGCGCACGCTCTTCCAAGACGTGTCGCTCGAGCTCCTCGCCGGAGCGCGGTACGGGCTCGTCGGTGCCAACGGAGCCGGGAAGACGACCTTCCTCGAGATTCTCGCGGGAGACGAGCCGGCGAGTGACGGCACGGTGACGTTCCCGG
>QGUH01000973.1 GCA_003242355.1 Pseudomonadota bacterium | reverse complement strand
ACCGGACACCCCGGTGCCCCGCACCCCACGCGACCCCCCCTCCCCCCCTGCGGGGGGCGGGACCCCCCCCCCCCCCCGCACGGGCGGTACCCCACGCGCCAGCGCCGGGGGGATGCACGGCGATCCCGCCGCTACGGCGTACACGCTCGACCACACGCCGTGGCACGAGCTCCCGCCCACGGCGCGTTGACCCCCGAGGCGCGTCCGAGGGACGAGTCCGTGCGCTGCTCGGCTCACGCTCGGCTCACGGCAGTCCTCGCCTCTCTCGGAGGATGCCGTCGTCCGCTCGGCGGATGACGCCTCTTTGGGAGCCGGCGAGCGCGCGCAGAAAAGCACTCGGACGTCGGCTCGGTCATCCCCCGTACGCGTCGTCGTTCCCCTGCGTCCACCGTCGTGCGAGCGCGATTTACCAACCGTACTTGGCGTAGTCCTCGTGCATGGGTTGGACGTCTTTGATCTTGAGTTCGTACTGGCCCACGATCGCGCGAACGTCGTCTTCCTTTCGCGGGTCGAACCGTACGAGCAGCTCCTTACTCCTCTTGCGCAGATGCAGCCACAGGAAGACGTCGCCGACTCGGCCCACCGCCTCCCATGCGTTCTCTTGCACCTTTCCGACCCCATCCGTGGGGTGGAATCGGCGAAACCCTTCCGGAGTCTGCTTCCACAAGTCCCAGGGGCCGGGCGGAGAAATGACGAAGACCATGGCTTCTTCTGGGGCCCAGGCAAACCGGATCTCGTCCTCGGAGAGTCCGAGTACCCACCGGAAGTAATCCCCGAGCGTCCGATAGAAGATGGGCGACCTGGATTGCGGAACGACGTCCGTGCGCAGGAGCTCCGGCATCGCCATCCAGTACACCCCTTCCGCGAGCCGCTCCATCTGCGGGTAGAGGCCGCATAGCACACGTTCCCCCCGAATCTCCGAGTGCCGGTTGTAGCGGGACCGTCGTGACACGGTCACCGTTCTCAAGAGCTCCCAAATCAGCCACGGAACGTAAGAGGCGCACTCGGTGACGATCGGTGACACCGTCTTTCGCATCACGAGCACGGGCGGGTCGTCCGTCGTGCCCGTTTCGTCCGTGATGACCACCTCGTCGCTTCTCGCGAGCACCAACCGATAGCGCGCCGGCAGCACGTCGAAGTAGGCTTTCGTATCGCCTTTCGCGTTCCAGGCGGTCAGGCTCCGGGGCTCCGCCGCCCAGTCGGAGAAAACCCGCTCGAGCGCAGCTCGGCTCTCCTCGCGCCGCAAGACACGGAGCCGTGCCGTGGCTTCGCTATCACCCAGTGCTTCCCACACGCGACGCATCCGTTCCGGAGCGTCCGGCTCGAGCTCCACCGCGTTTTTCGTCGTCCGATGCCGCGGGCAGAGCTCCGACGAAAGCTCGTCGAGCTCTATCAGCGCGTCATTTCGTGTCGCAGTCATCGTCATCCTCTCGCCGCGGCCTTCACGGCGCATTGACTTGGGGCGAGAGCGAGGAAGCTGCCCGCCGGAGTGCGCTGGATGTCGGAAGCCAGCGAGCGCGTGCAGGAAAGCCGTCGGGCGTCACCACCCGTACGCGTCGTAGTCCTTGGGCATCCGCCGGACGGTTTTGATCTTGAGCTTGTGCGCGTCGACGATCGCGCGCACTTCCTTCTCCTTTCTCGGGTCGAAGCTCACGAAGAGATTGCGATCCCCATCCACCCGAGAGAGCCACAGATACACGTCTTCGATTCTACCCACGCCTTCGCGCCTGATTTCCGAAACCTTACCGTCCATCCCGACGGGTTGGAATCGACGAAACCCTTCCGGCGCCTTCTTCCACACATCCCAAACGCCGGGCGGAGAAACGGTGAACGTCATCGCTTCCGGAGCGGAGGTGAATCGAATCTGCTCGTCGGGCAACCCGAGCACCCACTGGAAGTAATCCCCGAGGGTCCGATAGAAGATGCGAGCCGTGCGGGACGGAACGAAGTCGGTCCGCAAACGCTCGGGCATCTTCATCCAGTACACACCGTCGCCGAGCCGCTCGATCTGCGGGTAGAGACTGCGCAGGAGGCGTTCGCCCCGAATTCCCGAATGCACGTTGTAGGTCGCGTTTCGCGACCGCGTCACCGTCGCCAGGAGCTTCCAAATCCACCAATTTACGCAAGAGCGGCATTCGACGAGGATCGGCGGCTGCGTTTTTCGCATCACGAGCACGGGAGGGTCGCCCGTCGCGCCCGTTTCGTCCGTGATCACGATCTCGTCCGTGCTCGCGAGCAGCAGGCGATAGCGCGCCGGCAACGCCCTGAAGTAGCCCTCTGCTCCCCCTTCCGTCGCCCAAACGCTCCGGCTGCGCGGCTCCGCGAACCACTCCTCGAAGACTCGCTCGAGCGCGGCTCGGCTCTC
>QGUH01000972.1 GCA_003242355.1 Pseudomonadota bacterium | reverse complement strand
AAGGACAGGAAGGGAAGGGCCTCCTTTTCCCTTTGTTCCGAAGGCCGCCGACGCTGTGAGGGATTTGCGCGGGCGCGGGTTTCGTTCCGGTAGGGGCGTCGCGTCGCGGCGACGAGGACGGGAGCGCGGCTGCCGAGCTGCAACGCGGAGGGGCGCGAGCTGCGCCGCACCGGGCGCCCGATCAGCGACTCGACCTTCCGCAACAGCGCGTAAACGTCGACCGGTCGAACGAAAATGGCGCTCGCCTGGCGGGCCAAGCGCTCGTGCTGCGAGTCGAGCACGCCCCCGGTTTCACCGAAGAACAGGACGTTGATGGCGTCCCCGCCCGGCACTTCGCGCATGCGCTCCACCACGTCGATCGCGGAGGGAGCATCCGCGTCGCAGAGCACGATCGCCGGGCGTTGGGCGCCGACTCTGCCGACGAGCAGCCCGAGCGGAACGTCGGCGACGAGATAGCCGCGCGCGCGCAGGCTCGCCGTCAGGCGCTCGGCCTCGGCCGAGGCATCGCTCACGAAGATGAACGCTTCCTCGGCGCTTCCGGGATCGCCGGTCGAAGGAGAGTCCAGCACCATCAGCGGAGCTCCTCCCTGCGGGACCGGGCGCGTCGGCTCCGCTCGACGTCGGCACGACGGGGCCGCGTCGGCACGGGGTTCGACGGAGTCCCGATGCTTTCCTCGGTGACGGGCTCGGGGGCTTTACCCCGAACGGTCCATCCGGAAAACGTGACGCGCTTATCCATGAGCTCCTGGCTCGAGGAGCCTAGAAGCGCAGTCTACGTTAGGCGCTCCCCTCGTCGCTACGAGTCGCGACGCTTCCGACGCCCGGAGGCGATCAGGAGTGCGAGACGCTCGCCCATGAGGGGCCAAGAGCGCGCCGACAGCACCGCGAGCACCACGAAGCCGACGACGACGAGCTCCCCGTGGGTCAGGCCGAACATGCAGGATAGTATCCCACAAATGCTCTCGAACGCTTCGGCGCGCATCTTCGATGTCGTCGTGGGCCTCGGCTCGAACGTGGGCCAGCGCGAGCAGCAGCTCGAGCGCGCCGTTTCGGCAATCGCGAGGCTCGGCGCGGTCCTCGCCTGCTCGTCGGTCTACGAGACCGCGCCGGTGGGGCCGCCCCAGCCCGACTTTCTGAACGCCGCGGTTCGGCTGCACACGACGCTCGAGCCCCACGCGTTGCTCGACCACCTGCTCGAGATCGAGCGGGCGGCCGGACGTGAACGCCGGGAGCGCTGGGGGCCGCGGGTGCTCGATCTCGATGTTTTGTGGATTTCGGGCGTGGTGCTCGCGACGGAGCGCCTCTCGGTTCCCCATCCCGAGCTCCGTCGGCGCGCGTTCGCCTTGGTGCCCCTGCTCGACGTGGCGCCCGAAGCTCTGGATCCGGTCACCCAACAGGCCTACGCAGATATGGCGCGAGCGCTCGGCACCACGGGCGTGCGCCGGGTTTCGTTTCGGCTCGGCGACGCGCTCGGCTTCCCATGAAGCACGCGGCGCGGCGGTCTTTCCAGCGCGACTACCATCGGGCGCGGACCACGCTTTCCGGCGTGGCCCTCGTCCGGCTGGGAGGAATGACGCTTCGGAGCGCGCTGCCCGTTCAGGTGAGTGGACGCGGCGCCTTCAAGATGGTACCAGCCGCGCGCCTGTCGGCGGCAGAGCGCCCTAGAGCTCGCACGAGCGCCCCGACCCGGCCGAAGAGTCATGACGATCTCGATCGACCCCCGACTCGTCGCCGCTGGCGGCGTGACCCTCGATTTCGACAACACGGTCATTCTGCAAGCGCTGCTCTTCACGGCGCTCCTCCTGATCTTGAAGCCGTTGCTGTTCGATCCCGTGCTGCGCGTGTTCGCGCTCCGTGAGGAGCGGACCGAAGGCGAGCGCCAGAAGGCGCGCGAGCTGCAGGAGCGTGCGGTCGAATTGCTCGAGCGCTACGAGCGGGAGCTCGGACGCGTCAACGAGGTGGCGACGCGCGAGCGGGAGCGGCTGCGGGCGGAAACGGCAAAGCTCGAGAACGAAATCATGCGTGAAGCACGCGAGGCGACGGCGCGCATCATCGAAGAGGGGCGGCGGCGGATCGAGGCCGAGGTGAATGCCATCCGCTTCGATCTCGGGCGCGAGTCGCAGCGCGCCTCGGACCTCATCGTGCAGCGCGTGCTCGGAAGGCAGGCAAACTGATGCGCCGCATTCGAATCTTCGCCCTCTCGATCGTGCTCCTCGTGCTCGCGCCGGCGGCCCTCGCCGCAGGGGCGGCCGAAGGCGATGCCCACGGCCACGATCACGTCCCGCATTTCGAGGACATCAACTGGTTTTACGGGATGTTCGGCACCCGCGAGGGCGCGGAGCCGAGCTTCTTCTATCGACCGCCGGAC
>QGUH01000091.1 GCA_003242355.1 Pseudomonadota bacterium | reverse complement strand
AACGTTAAATTTTTTTAAAGGGCAGCGCTTATGCCGTGCCCATCGGGTCCGTCCGGGAGATCGTGAATCCGGTCCCGCTGACCGAGCTGCCCCATGCACCGCCGTCGGTTGCCGGCGTGATGGACCATCGTGGCGAGGTCGTCCCGATCGTGGACCTGCGCGTGCGTTTCGGCCTGCCTCCGGTCCCGCCGTCCCGGCGCACCAAGTGGATTCTGATCGAGGTCGAGGGGCGCAGCGTGGGGCTCACGGTGGATCGGGTGACGGGTGTGTTCGGGTACACAGGTGAGCTCCGGGCGCCGCCGACGCTCGGAGCGGGAGACGAAGCGCGCGGCGTGGTCGGCGTCGCGGCGATCGGTGGCTCGCTCGTGTTCGTGCTCGACGTCGGGCGCTTCGACGTGCTCACGCTGTCGTTGCGTGCCGAGCAGCTGCTCGCGGAGGCGCCCGCCGCGGAGGAGGTTTCCTGATGCACGCGAGCGATCTCGAGAGCTTGCTCGCATCGGACGATCCCGAGCAACGGCGCCAGGCGACCGCGGCCTTGTTCGAGCGGGCGTCGGATTCGCCGGCCGGGGCGGCGCGGCTCGTGCTTCGGGCGCTCGGCGACGACGACTGGCGCGTGCGCAAGGAGGCGGTCGCCGCAGCGGTCGCGCTCTCCCCGAGCCGGGAGCTGCTCGACCAGCTCATCGATGTCCTCGGAGCGGGCGACAACGTGGGGCTGCGCAACGCCGCCGTCGAGGCGATCGCGGGCTACGGCGAAGAAGCGATCGATGCGCTCGTGCGAGCGCTGCCCTCGCTCGACGCCGATGGCCGCAAGCTCGCCGTCGAGGCCCTCGGGCGCACGGGGCGCGACTCGGCGGTTCCCGCTCTGGTCCGGTTGCTGCGAGACGAGGACGCGAACGTGCGGATTGCCGCGGTGGAAGCGCTCGCCACGGTCGGGCGCGGGGGCATCGGCGAGGTCGTGCCGCTGCTCGAGAGCTGTCTCGCGTCGGACGAGCCGCTGCTCGTGCTCGCGGCGCTCGATGGTCTGAACGCGCTCGGCGCGGTGCTGCCGTTTTCCATCGTTTCGCGATTCTTCGGCACTCCGTTGCTCAAGCGCTCGGCGCTCGTCGCCGCGGGGCGCACGCGCGATCCGCGGGTCGTCGCGCCGTTGATCGAGCACCTCGAGACGGCGAGCGGCCGCGTGTTCCTCGATCTCGTGGCGTCGCTGCACGAGCTTTCGCGCGGAGGGCGCGCCGTTGCCGAGCTCCGAGAAGCGGGCGCCCGTCTTTCCGCGAAGACGCGCGCGCGCCTCTCCGCGCTCGTGAACGACGAGTACGCCTACGAGGAGCTTCGGCGGGCGGCGCTCGTCGTGGTGGCGGCGCTCGGGCTCGACAGCGCGGTTCCGCTCGCGCTCGCGGCGCTCTCCGACGAGCGCTTTCTGGCCGAGGCCCACGAGGCGATCGAGCTCCTCGGGGACAAGGCCATCGCGGCGCTGGTCGACGCCGTCAACGACGGTGACGAGTCCGAACGGGCGAGCTGCCTCGCCGTGCTCGCCCGCATCGCACCCAAGGGCACGCGCGAGGACGTGGTCGCTGCGGCGCTCGGCGCGCTCTCGGATCCTTCCGCCGACGTCAAGCGGCAGGCCTTCGCGGTGCTCGCGCGCTTCGGAGACGAGCGGGTGCTCGCCCGGGTGGGGGAGCTGCTCTGTCAGCCCGAAACCGCGCAGGTGCGCAAGGCCGCCGAAGCGGCGTTCGAAAAGCTGTGCCAGAGGTTCGCGGGGTCCGCGCGCGAGCTTTCGCGAAGGGCCGATCCGGCGCGTCCCGAAGCGTATGCGGCCTGCATCGTTCTGCGCACGCTCGGCGCGGGCGTACGTGGGGACGCGGGCGAGGACGTCGCGTTCCTGTCGGCCGCGCTGAAGAACACGGCCTCGGTCGTGCGCAGCGCCGCGCTCGACGCGCTCGCGGAGATCGGAGGCGAGGCCGCCGTGGACGCGATTGCGCTCGCGCTCACGGACGAGGAGCACTCCGTGCGCGTCGAGGCCATCGCCGCGCTCGGACGCGTTCGGGACACGGCGGGGCGGCCGCTCGGGCTCTCGTCCCTGATCGGGCTCGTCGAGCACGAGCGCGATCCGGAGCTGATCGCCGAGGCCGTGCGCGCGCTCGGCGAGACGGAGGATCCGAGCGTGGTCGCCGTGCTCGGCGGAATCGTGTGGCGGGAAGCACCGATGCTCGCCGTCGCGGCGGTGGAAGCGCTCGCGCGCGTGGGCGGCGAGGCGGCTACGGATCGGTTGCTCGAGGCCTTGCAGCACACCGAGCCGGAAGTCGTCAAGGCGGCCATGCTCGCCGTTTCCGAGGCGCCCGATCCCCGTGTTCCGGAGCGGCTCACCGCCGCGCTCGAGCACGAGGCGTGGGACGTGCGCGGCCTCGCCGCGGATCTGTTGGCGCGCCTTTCGGGCACTTCCGCGCGCGGCGCTCTGCGATCGCGGCTGCTTTCGGAGGACAACCCGGCAGTGCGCGAAGCCATCGCACATGCGCTGGACCGATTGTCGGGCGTTCGGCGGACGTCGCTTCCGGCGCTCGGGGGGGGTCGGGGCCCTGCGCCACGATGAGGTATCGCGCCTCCGATCCCGGTCCCCGGCTACTGCCGGACGATTTCCGGATGATCCGAGACCTGGTCTACGATCGGGCCGGGCTGCGGTTCGATGACGAGGCGGTCGTGCTGTTCGAACGGCGGCTCGGCGATCGCCTGCAGGCGCTCGGACTGCCGAGCTACGGCGCCTACTACAAGTACCTGCGGTTCAACGTGCAGGGGGAGGCCGAGCTCGAGGAAGCCGTCGAGCGCCTGACGACGAAAGAAACGTACTTCTTCCGTCAGGAGTACCAGCTCCGCGCCTTTCAGCAGGAGCTCCTCCCGAGGCTCGCGGACCCGATGCGCCGTCAGCGGCGCGTGCACATCTGGAGCGCCGGGTGCGCAACGGGTGAGGAGGCGTACACGATAGCGATTTTGGTGCGTGAGAGCGGGCTCTTCCGTGACGACGAGCTGCGCGTGATCGGCAGCGACATCTCGAAGAACGCCATTGCGCACGCGCGTCGCGGGATCTACCGGCGCGCCTCGTTCCGCACGACGCCGCCGGAGCTCTACGCGAAGTACTTCCGCGAGGGCAAGGAGGGGATCGAAGTGGTCGAGAGCGTTCGCGAGATGTGCCACTTCGGCCAGTTGAACCTCCTGGATCAGTCACGGGTTCCGTTGATTGGCCGCGTGGACGTGATCTTCTGCCGCAACGTGCTCATCTATTTCGACATGAACTCCCGGAAAAAGGTGATCGATGCGTTCTACGAGCGCCTCTTGCCCGGTGGATACTTGTTGCTGGGGCACTCGGAGTCGCTGCTCAACGTGACCACGGCCTTCGAGCTCGTGCACCTCTCGGAGGATCTGGTCTACCGGAAGCCGCCCATCCCGGAGCGCGCGAGCGGAGGCCCTCGGTGACCCACGTCGCGCCGCCCGTTCGCGTTCTGATCGTCGACGACTCCGTGTTCAATCGGCGGAGCATCGCGGGCATCCTCGGGACGAGCCCCGCGATCGAGGTGGTGGGTCGGGCAGCGGATGGTGAAGAAGCGCTCCGGCTGGTGAGCGCGCTCAAACCCGACGCGATCACGCTCGACCTCGAGATGCCGAGGATGGACGGGTTCACCTTCCTCCGCATCCTGATGACGCGGACCCCCACGCCGGTCATCGTCGTTTCCAGCTACAGCCAGAAAGAGAACGTGTTCAAGGCCCTCGAGCTCGGCGCGCTCGACTTCGTCGCCAAGCCCGACCGCTTCACCGATCCGGAGCTCGAGGCCATTCGCGAGGAGCTCGTGAAAAAGGTGCTCCTCGCGCGAACGATGCGGATGCCATCGCCGCGTGCGGCGCCTCCGCCCATCGAGTCGACGCGGCGCGCGGTGCCTTCGGCCGGCGGCGCGCGCCCCGCCCCCGAGCGGGTGGTCGCCATCGCCTCTTCGACCGGTGGGCCGAGCGCGTTGATCGAGGTATTTTCCCGCCTTCCGAGCGGCTACCCGCACGGCGTCGTGATTGCGCAGCACATGCCGGACAAGTTCACGCGCACGTTCGCCGAGCGCCTCGATCGGCGCAGCGCCCTCGCCGTGTCGGAGGCGCAGGACCAGGACATTCTCTACGCGGGCACCGCATTCGTCTGCCCGGGCCGGCACTGCATGGATCTCGAGAACGCGCCGCGCAGCCGCTACCGGGTTCGCGTGGGCCCCGCGGCGGAGTCGGACCGCTACGTGCCGAGCGCGGACCGATTGCTGCGGACGGCGGCGCTGAGCGCCGGTTCCCGTGCGGTGGGCGTCGTGCTGACCGGGATGGGGGACGACGGCGTGGCCGGCGCCCGGGCCATCATGGAGGCGGGGGGCATCGTGCTCGCAGAATCCGAGAGCACGGCCGTCGTCTACGGGATGCCGGGGGCTGCCGTCCGCGCGGGGGTGGTCAGCTACGTGATGCCCCTCGGCGAGATTGCAGCGTATCTCGCCAGGCTGTAAGCCTGGCGCACGGGAATGGGCGCTCCCGCTCGCGGGTTGAGCGCCTGAGAACCCCCGGGCGCGAGGGAAAGACAGTCATGATCGAAGATCGGCACTCGAAGACGTTGGCCCTCATCTTGGCGACGGCCCTTTCGGCCTTCGGGTGCAGTCGCGCCATGGGCTCCCCAGCGCAGCCCGACCTCACGGCCGAGCCCAAAGCGACCGTCGCGCAGCCGGTTCCGGTGACGACGACGCCGGATCCGATCCTCGGCAAGGGGGCCTACGCGATCGCGGACGTCGCCGAGCGGGCGCTTCCGTCCGTCGTCAACATCTCGCTCACCAAGGTGGGTCGGCGGACCCCCATTCCGTTTCCGTTCTTCTTCGGCCCGCCCGAGGAGCGGATCGAGCAGGGGATGGGCTCCGGTGTGATCGTCTCCGCCGACGGCACGATCCTGACGAACAACCACGTCGTCGCGGACGCCAAGGAGATCAAGGTCACGACGTACGACCGGCGCGAGTTCGACGCCAAGGTCATCGGCACCGACCCGAAGAGCGACCTTGCGGTGATTCAGATCCAGGGCGCGCCGGAGGGCCTCACTCCCATCCAGTTCGGCGACTCGTCGAAGCTCCGCCTCGGCGAGATCGTCCTCGCCATCGGCAACCCCTTCGGCGTCGGGCAAACGGTGACGATGGGCATCGTCTCCGCCAAGGGGCGCGCCGATCTCGGCATCGTCGACTACGAGGATTTCATCCAGACCGACGCGGCGATCAACCCCGGCAACTCCGGGGGCGCGCTCATCAACATGGAGGGCAAGCTCGTCGGCATCAACACGGCGATTCTGTCGCGCAGCGGCGGCTACCAGGGGATTGGCTTCGCCATCCCGACGAACATGGCCCTGCCGATCATGCAGAGCTTGAAGGCCAACGGCCGCGTCGTGCGTGGCTGGCTCGGCGTCGGGATCCAGGAGGTCGATTCGGACCTCGCCGCTGCGCTCAAGCTCCCCGTAAAGTCGGGAATCGTGCTCTCCGACGTTCAGCCGGGCTCGCCTGCAGCGCGCGCCGGTCTGCGGCGTGGAGACGTGATCGTCAAGCTCGACGGCAAGCCCGTGACGTCGCTCGGTCAGTTCCGCAACTCGATCGCGATCGCCGGCGCGAACCGCAAGGTGACGCTCGACATCTATCGCGACGGCAAGCCGCAGTCCGTCAGCGTCCAGCTCGGTGAAATGCCCAACGAGCCGCTCGTCGGATCCGGCGCGAAGCCGTCCACACCGAGCGGTCCGAGCCCGCTCGATGGCATCAGCCTCGCCCCGCTCACGCCCGAGCACCGGCGCGCGTTCCGAGTCCCGGGAGACGTGACGGGTGGAGTGATCGTCACCAACGTTTCGCCCGGCAGCTCGGCGGCGCGCGCGGGGCTGCGTCCGGGCGACGTGATCCTCGAGGTGAACCGTCAGCCCGTAAACTCGCTCGAGCAGTTCCAGGCGGCGTACGCGAAGAGCCAGGGGCGCGTGCTCTTGCTCGTGAACCGTGGCGGCAACACGGTGTTCATGGTGGTGAAGCGGTAGCGTTTCGCCTACCGCACTGCCCACCCACGCCCACCGGGCTCCTTCTCCAGCACACCGTCGTTCGCACATCCCACGACGCGCGCGGCGCGGTTCGGCGCCAGCGGAACCGGGTGCGCTACGCATGGCGATGGACGCGTGGGATTCGACGCGGGCGTAACGGGGAAGGCGAGGGACGGGCGCCCCGCCGGGCGCTGTTGTCCCACTTGGGGCGAGAAAACGAAGCTCCGCGGCGTCCGGACCGGTGGGCGATCGCGGCCGGGTCCGCTAGCATGGATTCCCGATGGCCGAGCTGCGCCCCGTGTCGCCCGCCCTGCCAGCGCTGGGGCCCGCGCTCGAGGCCGTGCCGTCTCCGACGTCGACGGTCGCGTCCCTCGACGGCGCGTTGCATTGCCCGAGCTGCGGCGCCCGCTATCCGGCGGGCTTCAAGGTCTGCCCGCAGGATGCGACGCCGCTCGAGAGCGCGCCCGCCGAGCGCGACGACACGTTGGTCGGGCAGAAGCTGCACAACACGTACGAAGTGCTGCGGGTCATCGGGGAAGGGGGCATGGGCCGCGTGTACGAAGCGCGCCATCTTCGGCTGTCGAACAAGCGCTTCGCGCTCAAGCTCCTGCACCCCGAGTTCGCGCGGCAGCCGGACGTGGTGACGCGTTTCCAGCGCGAAGCCGAAGCCGCGAGCGCGCTGTCGCATCCCAACGTCGTGAGCGTTTACGACGTGAACACGGCTCCCGATGGGCGACCGTATCTCGTCGCGGAGCTCCTCGAAGGCGAGCAGCTCGGCGATCTGTTGGCGCGTCGCGGAAAGCTTCCGGTGCCGGAGGCCGTGCGCATCGTGCGGCAGGTCACGCGCGCGCTCGCGGCGGCCCACGATCACGGCATCGTGCACCGCGACATCAAACCCGAGAACGTGTTTCTCGTGGACGGCGGCAACCTCGTGAAGGTGCTCGACTTCGGCATCTCCAAGCTCGGCTACGGCTCGGAGAAGCTCACGAAGACCGGGACCGTGATGGGGACGCCGGATTACATGGCGCCCGAGCAGGCGCGCGGTGACCGCGTCGATTCTCGAGCGGACATCTACTCCGTGGGCGCGCTCCTCTATCGCGCCCTCACCGGGAGAAAGCCGTTCATCGCGGCGGACCCGATGGCCACGCTGACTGCCGTGCTCACGCAGGAGCCGCCGCGTCCGACGTCCGTGGAGAGCGGGATCCCGCTCGGGCTCGAGCTCGTCATCCAGCGGGCGATGGCGAAGAAGCCCGAGGAACGCTACCAGGACATGCGGGAGTTCGAGCGCGCGCTCGCGCCGTTCGCCGCGTCCGATCGCACGCTGGTCTCGGCAGGCGCGCCCGAGGTCGATGCGCAGCCGACGCTGCTCGAGGGACAGGCGCCGCCGTCGTCGGCGAGCGTGGACGCGGCGACGACTTGGGGCGTGCGCTTCGCGCGCCCGGGGCTCGTCGTGTTCACCGCGATCGGGTTCCTCTGGCTCTTCGGCAACACGGTCGCCGCGATCGTCGCGGCGCTCACGTTGCTCGAGAAGCGCGAGCTCACCGAGACGGAGGCGCACCTCGTTTTGGCGGTGGGCCTGGCCGTGCTCGCGACGCCGCTCGTGCTTTGGGTTCGGCACATCGCGCGCTCGGTGTGGCCGAGCACGCCCCGCGCGCTCGAAGCGCTTCGGCGCGTCAAGCTCACGGTGCTCTACAGCGCCTCGGCGTACGGCATCGCGTCGCTCGGCCTCGTTCTGTTCCAGACACTGATCGAGCACGAGAGCGCGCGTTTGGCGGATCCCACGCGGTGGCCCGGATCCGTCGCGGCCGCGCTCGTCGTCTTCGCGCTCGCGTTCGCGCTCACGCGGCCCCGCTCCAAGGCCATCGCGGTCGGCCCCGATCGCCCGCCGCCGAAGCCGTCGTCGCGGCGCGGGCGCTGATTCGGGCTCGAGCGCGGCTCAGCGACCCAGCATGAGCTCGGGTCGGACCCAGCGGTCGAAATCCTCGGGCGAGACGAGGCCGAGCGCGAGCGCCGCCTCGCGCAAGGTCGTGCCTTCCGCGTGCGCCTTCTTGGCGATGCGCGCGGCCGCGTCGTAGCCGATGTGCGGCGTCAGAGCCGTGACGAGCATCAGCGAGCGCTCGACGAGCTCGGCGATGCGCTGCCGGTTCGGCGCGATGCCGACCGCGCAGTGATCGCAGAAGCTCGACGCGCCGTCGGCGATGAGCCGCGCGCTCTCGAGGAACGCGTGGATGACGAGCGGCTTTTGCACGTTGAGCTCGAAGTTGCCGCTCGCTCCGGCGACGTTCACCGAGACGTCGTTGCCGAGCACGCGCGCCGAGGCCATGAGCAACGCCTCGCTCTGCGTCGGGTTCACCTTACCCGGCATGATCGAGCTGCCGGGCTCGTTCGCGGGAATCGTGATCTCGCCGAGCCCCGAGCGCGGCCCCGACGCCATCCAGCGCACGTCGTTGGCGATCTTGGCGAGCGCGACGGCCAGGGTCTTGAGGGCCCCGTGCGCGAACACGAAGGCGTCGTGCGCGGCGAGCGCTTCGAACTTGTTCGGCGCGGAGCGCACCGGATGTCCCGTGAGCTCGGCGAGGCGCGCCGCGACCCGTTCGCCGAACGCCGGCGGCGCCGTGAGCCCGGTGCCCACGGCCGTGCCGCCAATCGCGAGCTCGGCGAGGTGCGGAACCGCGCTTTCGAGGTGGCGCTTGCCGTGCTCGAGCTGCGCCACCCATCCGCCGATCTCCTGACCGAGCGTGAGTGGCGTCGCATCCATCAGATGCGTGCGTCCGATCTTCACGACGTCGTCGAAGGCGCGCGCCTTCTCCGCGAGGACGCTCGCGAGCCGCGTGATGGACGGGAGCACGCGGTCGCGGATCGCGTCGAGCGCGGCGAGCGCCATGGCGGTCGGAAACACGTCGTTCGACGACTGGCTGCGATTGACGTGATCGTTCGCATGCACGAGGCGCCCGTGGCCCCGCGGCCCGCCGAGCAGCTCGCTCGCGCGGTTCGCGAGGACTTCGTTGACGTTCATGTTCGATTGAGTGCCGCTTCCCGTCTGCCAGACGACCAGCG